>DTZQ01000531.1 GCA_012961305.1 Armatimonadota bacterium
CCGGCCAAACCGACTTCCCCGAAAACCAGCAATTCAGGGTCTATAGGCAGGCCGTAGTAACTGGAAGCCACAGCCAAGACCACTCCCAAGTCGGCCGCTGGTTCCGTCACTCGTATCCCACCCACCACGTTTACGTACACGTCTTTGTGGGCCAGGTTCAACCCGCCGCGCTTTTCCAACACCGCCAGCAACAGGCACATGCGGTTATAGTCGAATCCCGAAGCCGTTCGGCGGGGCATCCCAAAATAGGAAGGGGCCACCAGAGCCTGCACTTCTACCAGCAGGGGACGGGTGCCTTCTAAAGTGCACACCACTACGGTGCCGGACATGCCCAAAGGCCGTTGAGATAGCAGGGCTTGCGAGGGATTGCTCACCTCGGCCAAGCCGGTTTCTTGCATCTCAAAGAGCCCAATTTCGTTGGTGGAACCGAAACGGTTCTTGATGGCGCGAAGTACCTGATAAGTTTGGCTGCGGTCCCCCTCGAAGTAGAGCACCGTGTCTACGATGTGTTCCATCACTTTGGGCCCGGCCAAAGCCCCTTCTTTAGTAACATGTCCCACCAGCAGAAAGGTCATGGAGGTAGCTTTGGCCAGCCGGGACAGATAAGCGGTACATTCGCGCACTTGGGTTACCGTGCCCGGTGCCGATTCCAGGGCCGCCCAAGACATCGTTTGGATGGAATCAATGACAACTACCTGTGGCTGGCGCTCTTCCAAATGCTGGGCGACGGTTTCCAAGTCCGTTTCGGCTAACAACAGCACCTCTGCCTCTGCCACTCTCAACCGCTCTGCCCGTCGCCGAATCTGCTGGGGGGATTCCTCCCCAGAAATGTACAGGCACCGGCAACCCTGGGCACTTAAAGTCGCTACTACTTGCAGGAGCAAGGTGGATTTACCCACTCCTGGCTCCCCTCCCAGCAGAACTACTGACCCGGGAACGAGACCACCCCCCAACACCCGGTCCAGTTCGGCCAGGCCGGTGGAGAGGCGGGGCTCAGCCTCCAAGTTTACGGTAGGGAGGGAATGTACCGAAGTTACCATCCCTCTTGAGGGGGCAAAGTCAGGGCGAGGCGAGGTGGCTATGAGTTCCTCGTGGATGGTGTTCCAGGCTCCGCAATCCGGGCACTGTCCCCGCCACTGAAGGGTTTGATAACCACACTCTTGGCAGCGATAGATGGTTTGTGAGCGGTTGCCTTTTTTCATGTTACTGGTTCCGGAGTGGGAGCCGTGACCGGCCGCTCCTGGGAGGAACTTTCCCTGTCCCCAGTTCCTGCGCAGCGGAAAACGATATGGTCGTCCTCCCGGTCGCCTTCTATATCGTCGCCCGGCCCGAACTTGCCAGCCAGCACTTCCTCGGACAGGGGGTCTTCGATAAGCCGCTGAATGGCTCGCCGAAGAGGTCGCGCCCCATAGTTGGGGTCAAACCCTTCCTCCACCAACAGGTCCACCGCGGCCTCGGTCAAGCGCAAGGTCATCTCCTGCGTTTCCAACTGTTCCCGCAGAGGTTGCAGCAAGATGTCCACAATTTGCCGGATTTCCTCATCGGTCAGAGCACGGAAAACGATGACTTCATCAATGCGGTTCAGGAACTCGGGCCGGAAGGTGCGGTTCAGTTCCTCCATGACCCGCGTTTTCATGCTTTCGTAAGATTTCTCCTGCTCCTCCCGCGTTCTCCTCTCCTGAGGGAGAGCAGCCCGGAAGCCCAAACCGCCCTTTTCCTGAATCTCCCGGGCGCCTACGTTAGAGGTCATGATGATGATGGTGTTGCGGAAGTCCACCGTTCGTCCCTGGGCGTCGGTAAGCCGACCATCTTCCATGATTTGCAGCAGGACGTTGAACACATCCGGATGGGCTTTCTCAATCTCGTCGAAGAGCACTACGGAGAAAGGCCGGCGGCGCACGGCTTCGGTAAGTTGTCCGCCCTCATCGTAGCCAACATAGCCGGGCGGGGCGCCAATGAGGCGGGAAACGGTAAACCGCTCCATGTACTCGGACATGTCAATACGGATAAGGGCGTTCTCATCGTCAAAGAGGAACTCAGCCAGGGCCCGGGCCAGCCAGGTTTTGCCCACGCCGGTGGGGCCCAAGAAGATGAACACCCCAGTAGGCCGGCGGGGGTCTTTAAGGCCCGC
Source organism: Armatimonadota bacterium (assembly GCA_012961305.1). Taxonomy (GTDB): domain Bacteria; phylum Armatimonadota; class UBA10988; order UBA10988; family DTZQ01; genus DTZQ01. Next base: position 2,132 of record DTZQ01000531.1, read on the forward strand.
GCGGGCCCGGCGCACCGCTTTGGATACGGCCACGATGGCCTCATGCTGGCCCACTACCCGCTCATGTAAGGCTTCCTCCATGCGCAGCAGTTTGCTGGTTTCCTCCTCCGTAAGGTTGGTTACCGGAATGCCGGTCCAACTGGAGACGACTTGAGCAATATCTTCTTCCGTAACCCGCACTTGCTGGTTTTGACGGCTCTCCCGCCACTCTTCCCACAGTCGTTCAATGCGGCGGCGCAGTTCGCGCTCCTGGTCCCGCCAGCGAGCCGCACTCTCAAAGTCCTGCCGTTCTACTGCTTCCTGCTTTTTGGCCGCGATGTCCTCTGCCAAGGCAGTTAGTTCCTTAATTTCCGGGGGGGCAGTAGCCGACTGTAAGCGCACCCGGGAGGCAGCCTCGTCCATGACATCAATGGCTTTGTCCGGCAGACAACGGTCGCTGATGTAGCGGGCCGAGAGGTTGGCCGCACTCGTGAGGGCCGCATCGTCAATTTTGACCGAATGATGGGCTTCGTAACAGGGCCGAAGGCCCTTCAATATATCAATGGTTTCCTCGATGGTAGGTTCGCGCACCAAAATCGGCTGGAAACGCCGTTCCAGTGCCCCGTGACGTTCGATGTACTTTTTGTACTCATCCAGGGTGGTTGCGCCGATGCATTGCAACTCGCCCCGTGCCAGCGCCGGCTTGAGGATGTTAGAGGCATCCATCGCCCCCTCCGCGCCGCCGGCCCCGATGAGAGTGTGCAACTCGTCAATAAACAGGATAATTTGCCCCTTAGCCTTGCGGATTTCCTCCATAATCCGCTTCATCCGTTCCTCAAACTCTCCTCGATATTTGGTGCCGGCTACGATGGCCGCCAAATCCAAAGCCACAATACGCTTTTCCAGGAGCGGCTCGGGCACCTCGCTACGGACGATGCGCTGGGCCAGGCCTTCGGCAATGGCCGTCTTGCCCACCCCGGGTTCACCGATGAGGCAGGGATTGTTCTTAGTGCGGCGGCACAGAATTTGTA
>DTZQ01000532.1 GCA_012961305.1 Armatimonadota bacterium
CTTCCGTTGGTTTGGTAAAGGTAGCCCCGAGTTTGAACTCTGGGCCAGAAGGCTGGCTTCCCTTTCCCCAAACGAACTTAAGCCCGGCGGTATTAAAGTTAACCTGGTCGAGTTAATTATACCAAGCCACTTGCAAGGGTCAAGGAAGCAAGGGGCTACTGTCCCTCTTCCGCCCCACAGACCCGGTTGCGTCCTTCCCGTTTAGCTCGGTAAAGGGCTTCGTCTGCCCGCTGCAATAGGGCCTCGGCTGCCTCAGCATCATCGGGATAGGTAGCCACCCCCAGACTGATGGTCTTGTGTACTACCGGTTGGTCGCCATCTCCTTCAAACTCCAAGGCGGCTACGCCCCGGCGCAAGTTGTCGGCGACAATCAGTGCGCCCTGCTTCCCCGTGAGGGGAAGAATAATGGCAAACTCCTCGCCCCCTATGCGCGCCACCACGTCAATGCGCCGCACGGCGCCCTGCACAAAGTGGGCCAGCCGTTTCAACAGCCGGTCTCCACAAAGGTGGCCGAAGCGGTCATTAAAAGGTTTGAAGTGGTCTATGTCTAAAAGGACCAGCGATACGGGCTGTTGGGCCCGGTCCGCACGGGCCAATTCGATGCCTAAGCGGCTCTCGAAGTGACGGCGGTTAAACAGGCCGGTGAGGGGGTCAGTGATGGCCAGTTGGTGGATAGCGCGGTAAAGGCGTGCATTCTCTATGGCCACGGCGGCTTGGTTAGCAAAGGCTTGCAGTAGGGATACATCCTCTTGGGTAAAGGGGGCACTTCCGGGGGTGGCTCGCAGAACCACTACCCCAATGGGCTTCTCCTGGGCCACGAGGGGAACGCAGAGTAAGTCACTTAGAACCTCTGGAGGGGAAAGGCGATGGTGGGGAAACGGTTGCGCAGGGGTGCGGGGCAGCACCTCTACCTGCAATGGCTTCCCCTCCCAGGTAACCTGGGGCTTGCCCGTCCGAAACACCCGTCCAAACAACCCCTCCTGCAAGGAAAATTTTCGGCCCTGCAGGCTGGTAGCGGCTACCCCATAAACCGCCCGCACGTTCAATTTATCGGTTTCCTCATCGTAGAGCAGGAGGGCACCACTGTCGACTGGAGTAATAAGTTGGACCGCTTGGGCCAACACCGTTTGAATGAGCCGTTCCAAATCATGGGTAGAAGAAAGCAGAGCACTGATTTCTAAAAGGGCTTGCAACTGCCTTCGGCGCCTCTCTTCCTCCTCGTAAAGGCGGGCCCGTTGTAGGGCCACCATCGCTTCGTCCGCCAACGCTTTGGCCAGACGCAAATGCGAGGAAGACCAGGGTTCTATCGGCTTTCGCCAGAGTAGAAAGAAAACCCCGCTGATTTCGCCATTTTCCACCAAAGGCAAGGAAACCACTCCGCGCACTCCCAAGGGCGCTAAAACGACCGCTAAGGGAGGGTTCTGCTGCACATCGGTAATGACCCGCGGTGCCTGCGGTTCCCAAAGGTTAATTTCGGTGAACACCACATCACTTCGGTTAAGAGTACTCTGCCAGTCTTCCTCGCCCCAGCCGTACACGGCAGAAACGCGCCCATTGACTTGGTTTTCCCCGAAGGTTTCAACGCGAATACCTTCAGCCGCAAACAAGGTCTGGGCTTGGGTGTACACCCGCTGCAAAACTTCCTGCACATCCAACGAGCGGGCCAGAGCCCCCGTCAACTGCACCACAGCCGACACTTCCAACCGCCGTTGTTCCAACAAACGGAACCGCTCCCAGTTTTCTACCCACAGGGGCAGGGCAAAAGCCAAATAACTGCTGAGTCGCAAGCCATGAGCCAGGTTGCCCATCCCCCGCTCATGCTCCCCAGACAA
>DTZQ01000533.1 GCA_012961305.1 Armatimonadota bacterium
GCGGGAATATCAGCCTCCGGCTGAGTAGTCACATCTCCGAAGTTACCGTCGAGGAGATACACCCATGAACCGCCGACAATTTTTGGAGGCTTTAGGGATTGCTTCCCTCGGCCTGGCTTTCGGTCCACCGACAGGCCGGGCAGCGAAAAGTAAGCCCCTGCGGAGGCCGAACATCCTCCTCCTCTTCCCCGACCAGTGGCGCCGCCAGGCCCTGGGCTGCTACGGCGACCCAGTGGTGCGGACTCCGAACCTCGACCGTTTGGGCCGGGAGGGCGTAATTTTCGACCGCTGTTACACCACGAACCCCGTCTGTACGCCCGCTCGGGCCTCGTTGCTGACCGGCCGCTATCCCCACCAGACAGGCTTGATTAGGAACAACCTGCGCCTGCCAGCCCAGGAGGTCACCCTGGCCGAGTGCCTGCGGCAGGCGGGATATGTCACCGGCTACATTGGCAAATGGCATTTAGACGGTGAGGCCAAGCCCGGCTTCGTGCCCCCTGGGGAGCGACGACAGGGCTTCGACTACTTTGAGGGCTTCAACCGCGGGCACTGGTATCACAATGCCCGATATTTCACCAACGACGGGACGCTGGTCCGGCCGGAAGTGTTCGAGTCCTTCTACCAGACCGACCTGGCTCTGAGGTTCATGGAACGCCACCGTGACCGGCCTTTCTTCCTCTTTCTGGCCTGGGGGCCACCGCACATGCCCTACCGGCCTCCGAAGGAGTTCGACCGTTTCCGACCGGAGGACCTACAATGGCGGTCCAACGTGCCGGAGGAGATGCGGCGGGACCCGAGGACGATACGGGAACTGTGCGGCTACTACGGCCTGTGTGAGACCCTCGACCACGAAGTAGGTCGCCTGCTGAAGTTCCTGGAGGAGCAGGGACTGGCGGAGAACACGTTGGTGCTCTTCACCGCCGACCACGGCGACTGTCACGGTTCCCACGGCTTGCGCTACAAGGGCCATCCGGTAGAGGAATCTTTGGGTATTCCCCTCCTCCTCCGCTGGCCGGAGGGAATCCCCGCCGGACGGCGTTCCAAGACGCTGATAGCGCTTATAGACCTGATGCCGAGTTTGCTCTCCCTGTGTGGCCTGCCGGTGCCGGAGGAGGTGGGGGGTTGTGACCTGTCCGCGGCCTTACAGGGGGAAGAAGTAGCCGTCGAGGCCCTCTACACCGAAGGGCGGATGCAACATCTGCGAGTGGTCCCGCCCGGCAGAGGTGGGGTCACCGGCGCGCGCTACGGGGCCTGGCGGGCGGTCGTCACTCCGCGCTACAAATTGGCGGTGGATTTCACCGGCCGGGTGCGGCTGCTCACCGACTTGCAGGAGGACCCCTACGAACTGCACAACTTGGCCGACCGGCCGGAACATGCCGCACTCCAGCAAGACCTGCTGGCCCTACTGCGCGAGTGGGGTCGAAAGAGCGGTGACCCCTTCCCTAAACCCGTGTCCCCAGCCAGCGGGGCATAGTCGCAAGAGGCCACGGGTGGGACGAGCAGTTCGGCGGGTAGGGACCTTTCACCACCGGTAATATCGATAGGGGTCATCGGTGGCCACAGGTTCATTGAGGTAGTAACTATCCTGCCCCCGAGGCTTTGAACTGAGGCGGAGAGGCCCTCTGACGATTCCGCCCGCCTGTCGCAGGTCTCGCACTTTGAGGGCAATGACGTTGTCCGCACCCGGCCGAAGGAGGGCTGTCGGCACTTGATAGCGCCGTAAGGCTGCCCAGTAATCCTCCGGGTTGGTGTCCCGCCCCACATGTCCTACCAACTGTCCGTTCACGTAAGTCCAGTCCTCGTCATCAACCGCGCCGAGCACCAGTTCGAGAGCCTCAGGCAACTCCTTCGGGGCCCGGAAGTGCTTCCGATACCAGACCACGCCGTTGTAGTCCTTCAGCGCCTCCACCTGCTCCTCCCAGGCCCCTGGGGCTTGCAACTTGAGCCAGTCAATCTCCTCGCACTCGCGCCGCTGCCAGCCTAATTTCTCTCCCTCCTCTCCTTCATCGGGCTTGGCCAGCCACTCGCCAGCGAGGTCGAGGGACACCGGCTGGGGCAGGGTGAGGTAGCGCAGGAGCGGGTCCTTAAAGCGGGCCCCACAGTTGGCCAACAGCCGGGACAACATCTGGGCACAGCGCTGGCGGGAGAGGCGCAAGTAGGGTCTCGCGGCTTCGTCGAACTGGTCGGGGGAGACCTGGCAGAACACGAACCAGCCCTTTCCCCAGGGAACGGCCCCAAGCACGCCTGTAGGCACGGTGAGGCTTCCCTCGGGCAACTTTGCCAGTGCGGGCAACTTCATCCGGCCCCGCCAGTGCAGTTCGCTGGGCCCCAGGCCCCGCAGCAGCCAGAAATCAGGCCGACCGAGAGGGGTGTGAGTGACCTCCCTTTCCTCAATTTCCACCTCAAAGGGCAACCAACCTGCCAGGTCCTCCGGCCCCAAGGCGAGGGCAAAGACCACCGCTCCCTGGCGGACGGCCTCCGCTAAGTGGCCCTGGGCAGCGGTCAGAAGCGACCGGGCCCCTGCTCCGACAAGGAGCAAATCTCCGGCTCGGAACTCCTCTGGCTCACTGGGCCGGTAGCCCACAGCCAATTTGTCGAGCACGGCCCGCGCGGATGGCCCGCCGACATACAGCGTGCGCCGCTGCGGGTCTGGGACGGGAGAGCCCAGGTAAGCCAACAGGTTCGCCCACAGGCGGCGGACGGTGGGCTCGGGTTCCGTGCGCTCGGAAATGTCAAATTGGCAGAACATTACTCGGCCCTTACCGGAGCGGTATTCGAGCAAAGGGGTGTAATTGAGGTCGAACTCGCAATCCACCAGCGGCAGGAAATTGCCTCGCTGCGGTTTTTCAATGACCACCGAAGCCACCGTGGCGTAGTTGCCCCACTTCCAGACGCGGGTATTGGCAAAGCCGAGCCAGTCCACCACCGGGTCGCCCACCGGCCCGGCCTGGGTGCGGGAAAGGGTGAGGGTGGCTCCCCCCCGCCAGAGGGAGAGCAGGCGGTCGTTGAGGCCCCGCAGGACCGGATGCCAGGGACAACGGACGAAGGCCCGCCGGGTTCCTGGCCAAGCCGTGCGGAAGCCGAACCGCTGGCTCAGCACCCGTTCCGTCTGTTCACAGATGAGCACGCTACCCCCACGCTCTACGAACTGGGCCAGCCAGGGAGGAAAGCGGGGTAGGGTAGGGAGTGACAGTCGTTCGCGGGGGGGCAATCCCGCTTCGGCCCAGGTCCCCTTTAGCCTCGCCCACAGTTCTCCCTCATCGGCCGTTAGGGCCTCTCGTCCGGCGATGAGCAGGTCCACCGGAGGCAATTCCCGCGGGTCAACCTCCACGAACTCCACTCCCAACCTTCGCAGCATCCGCGAGGTCAGACCCCGAGGGTCGAGCACCCCCACCCGTGCCCGAGCGGAAACGCGCTCCGGCGGGACAATGACTTGGAAGTCAAAGGTGTCTTGAAGTTGGGCCCGGGCGAGTGCCTCCAAGAGGTCTGCGCCTTTCACCTGCGCCCTGAGAACCAATCGTCCCTCGGTATCGGCCTTCAAGGCCGGCACGCGGAAGTCCACTGGAACCTTCACCAGGCTGCCTGGCCCTACGGCGACCGAGCCGCGCCCGGTGGCGACGACTATGGTTCCTACCTGCGCCCGCCGGGTGTAATGGAAGGTCACCGCTCCTCGGGCATCGTTGAGGAAAACGAACTGTTTGCGGACCC
>DTZQ01000534.1 GCA_012961305.1 Armatimonadota bacterium
CGTCTGTCCCAGCACTCGAGCCAAGCCCGTTCCGGGTCGTACTTACCGTTATCGGGGCATGATTCTGGAACACACCCGGCCGAGTTACAACTACGCCTGGTCAGCCTATGGTCCTCAGCGGTTCACGCACGGCAGGGTGCGACCACCGCGCACTTCCAGTTGGTTCAAACACCCGGCGGAGACGATTATGTGTGGAGATGGGGTGCACATCTGGGGCGGAAGGGGGGTTTTCATCTGGTCTAACGCTTGCTGCGGCTGGACCTCGCGCCGGCCCAACAAATGGTCCCGGCACACGGAAGGTGAAAACATGGCCTTCATGGATGGGCATGTGAAGTGGCTGTCCGGACGTTATCTATTTGCCAACTGGCGGCGGCTTTTCCTCAACTGGTAAAGGGCCCAGGGACTTTCCGCTTAGCAAGCATTCAGCAGTCAGCCGGCTGATTAAAGCGGCTGAGGGAGTGGGCGACTAAGTGACGGGTTTGTCACGCTCTTACTTCAGTCACCGGCTGGCTGGGAAATGGAGGTGACCGAATGAGTGAGGGAAGACGGCAAATAGCACCGGCCACTGCGGTGATAATTATCATCGTAGTAATTGTAGCAGTTGTGCTCATCGGCTACTATGTCTTCAAGCCTAAGGGGCCTCCTCCAGAGCAGGAGCAGATGCTTGAGGAACCGGCGATGGAGGAACCCGTTATGGAGGAAGGAGCAGAAATGGAGGTCGAGGAGCCAGCGGTAGAACCGGCCATGGAGGAGATACCCTAATCCTATTCCACGTAATTACGAGAGCCGCTGGGAAAGCCCACCCTTTTAAGGGTGGGATGAAAGGCTCACCTTCTTGCACCGCAGAGGAATGGGGCAATTGGGCCGTGGCAGGAGGCAGTTATCCAGCATCCTGTATCGAGGTGGAAGGGGGGTGGTGATCGCCCAATTGCCCAAATTTTTTGTGCCTGGGTGGTGAACCTGAGGATAGAAGGTGAGCAGTTAGCAGATATTCTATCACCCTTTTGCCAGGGGAACTACTTCTACGCCATACAACTGACAGAAAGCCCGCAGGCGTTTTACCTGGTTGCCCAGAAAAACTACCGGATGGTGGAAATTGCGCAACTGTCGGAGGTCTGGAGGAACATCGAGGGCAAGGGCAATAGTAGTGCGACATCCACCGGCGGGCGGATGGGGTAAGTTGGCCACGACTCGACCGGAACCTAAGAGCATTTGCCTGGGATTGAGCAAACGGGCTACCGTGACTTCCTCTCCCTCAGGCCACAGGGCTTGGATAACGGCTCCTTTCCCGCTTTCCGCATGGCTGCGCAGGAGAAATTGGATGCCCGGTTCGTCCCTGCCGCGAAGCCTAAGGGCCGAGGTGCAGTGGGCAATGAGCAACCAATCTTTCTCGGTCTCCGCTACCGGGTTGCCCATGTACCCCGGACGGTCAAAGAGGAACCGAATGAGCATGAGGGTTAGGGTAGGGTAGAGGTCCGCTTCGCATCCCGCAGGAATGCCCTCATCGTTGAATTTGGACCAGGCAATACAGGGTGGGGGAGTTGTACGGCCTGGCCGGTGGGGCAGGCAATCCATGGTAATGGCCTGCGCCTGCGCTTCGGTCAGCAGATGTTTACAGGCCACGTAAATCCGGGCGGCGGTGAGCACCTCCTCCCGCGAGGGCTCCACAACCTTTTGGGCCTTCCGCAGGTAAAAATCGGCCAACTGTTCCACTTCGGGGGTAACTTTAACCTGTTCCAGGGTTTCCGGATAGCGCCGCCAGGGGATATAATGCAGTTGCGTGCCCCACTTATCTACGCTCCGGTCAGTTTCGGCCTTGCCAGCAATTACCAGTACCCGACTGTGGCGCAACTGCCAAGCCGCTTTGAACATCCGCAGTCCGTAGCGTAGAGCCTGCTCGTCCAGGGTGGAGGCGAGGAAAACCCCTGGTTTGTCAGCCACGCCCAGGGCCTGGGGGGCGAAGGAAGTGCCAATGGGTGCAAACACCACGAGGGGCTGTACGGCGTCCGTTATCTGGCCAATTACCCCCCAAAGGTAACGAGTGAGAACCACTAACACCGTTCCCTCACCGGGTTCGCCCCGAACGCGGTCCAGGAAACGGTTTACGGTCTCCTTCTCCTGCAAAGGCTCGGAATGAACGCTCAGTTCCATTCCCAACTCTTGCGCCCAGGTGTGTAACTTCCTGGTGAACTCCCGCTGATGTGCCTCCACATCGTAGTCAAAGCCTGGCCAGCCCTTTCGGGTCCGCTCAGGGAAACGGACGAAACCCAAATGGACCCGAGGTTTCCCTGCTGCTCTCAGCGGTTGCCCTTCGGTTGTGCTGGCCGAAACTCTGGCATTTTTGTCTCCCAACCACATTCCCAGGCCCAAAGCACCCGCTCCCGCTGTGCGCAGAAAGGCCCGCCGGGTGATTTGACCTGGCCCGCAACTCCTTTTACTCTCCCGCGACATTTGCTTTTCCTCCCCAGGGGATTGAAATTCGGCCGGGTTTAATGCTGGCCTCTCCTCCAGTGCAGGAGGTCATTGGCAAAAGCAATCTCTTTCATCCTCCGCGCTGGGATAAGGGCCAAAATGGACCACGATGGTCTCCTTTCCGGTTTTTCTTACCTTCACTTTCCAGGCACAGTTTCCTCCCTCAAATCTGATGGGGGAACTTGACAATTTGAGGGGAATAGGGTACAACTAAAATATCCCCCTGTAATACAATGTCCTGAGGTGATAGAGCAATGTACCTGCCAACGGAGGGATACAGAATTTTTGCGGGCACTTCCAATCCCGACTTGGCTCGGGAAATAGCGGAATATCTGCACACGTCGCTGGGGCAGATGCGCCTTGAGCGTTTCAGCGACGGGGAAATCTACGCTGCGTCGGAGGAGAACGTCCGGGGCGTAGATGCTTTCGTGGTGCAGTCCACCTGCCCGCCGGTCAACGACAACATCATGGAGTTGGCCATTATCATTGATTCCCTCAAACGGGCCTCGGCGGAGAGAATTACGGCCGTGGTGCCCTACTATGGCTATGCGCGGCAGGAGAAGAAGGACGCTCCCCGCGAGCCCATCGCGGCCCGCTTGGTGGCGGACATTTTGGCCACGGCTGCAGGGGCCGACCGGGTGGTGACCATTGACCTGCACGCGGGAGCCATTCAGGGCTTCTTTCGCATCCCCACCGACCACTTAACCGCCCTGCCCATGTTCGCCAACTATTTCCTGCGCAAGCGGTTGGAGGGCATTACTGTCGTGGCGCCCGACGCCGGGCGGGTCAAGGCTGCGGAGAAATTGGCGGATTACCTGAACGCCCCCTTGACCGTGGTGTACAAGCGCCGCCCGCACCATCAGGAAGCCGAAGTGACCCACGTGGTCGGCGATTTAGAGGGGCAGATTCCCATCATTTACGAGGACATGATTGCCACTGGAGGCACCTTAGAGGCTTGCGTGGAAGCACTGTTAGACCACGGGGCCAAGCCGGAAATCTACATCGCGGCCACTCATCCCATTCTGACTGGGCCGGCGGTGAAGCGGTTGAACCGGAGGGAAATTGCAGAGGTGGTGGTCACCAACACCATTCCCGTGCCGCCAGAGAAGCGATTTCCTCGTCTCCGGATACTCAGCATTGCTCCCCTGTTAGCCGAGGCCATTCGCCGCATCCACCACAACGAATCGGTCAGCGCCCTCTTCAAACCGCCCATGGTGAACAACGAGCCAATGTACTGAACAAAGGAGCCTTACATGAACGTCATCGTCATCGTCGCCGACAGCCTGCGGATTGACCATCTGGGCTGTTACGGCAACGCTTGGATTCAAACCCCCCATTTGGACCGCTTCGCCCAAGAGGCGGTGGTTTTCGACCACTACTACCCAGAGAACCTGCCCACCATTCCCACCCGTACCTCTTGGTGGACGGGGCGGTATCTGTTCCCCTTCCGCGGTTGGCGGCACTTAGAGCATGACGATGTACTGCTCTCCGAGGTCCTGTGGGACCAGGACTACCGCACGGCGCTCATTACCGACGTGTACCATCTGCACAAGCCGGAAATCCACTTCGGACGCGGGTTTGACGAGGTGTACTTCGTTCGGGGGCAGGAGTACGACCGGTACGTGCCCCCAGGGGCAGTGACTGTGCGCCTGGAGGATTCGCCCCACCACCGCCTCCCGGAAACGCTCCCGGAGGACCAAAAGCAGTTGTGGCGGGAGCGGTACGAACAGTACTTGCGCAATCAGACCCGCATCCAGGGCGAGGAAGACACCTATATAGCCCAGGTGGTCACGGCGGGCCTGGAATGGCTGGACCGGCAGATGAACCGCCGCCACGGGTCGAAACGGTTCTTCCTCTGGCTCGACTGCTTCGACCCCCACGAACCCTGGGACCCGCCTGAACCCTATGCTTCGCTGTATGCCAAGCCCGGCTACACCGGCCTGGACTTGGTGGACCCCGTGCCCGGCCGGGTGGGAGAGACCATTACGGAGGAGGAATTAACCCGCACCCTGGAACTGTACGCCGGCGAGGTGACCCTGGTGGACAAATGGATAGGGCTCTTCTTAGACCGCTGTCGGGAACTGGGCCTGTGGGAAAACACCCTGATAGTTTTCACCACCGACCACGGCGAACCCTTCGGCGACCACGGCATTGTGCGCAAATGCCGTCCCTGGCTGCACGAGGAACTGGTGCACTCGCCCCTGCTGCTGCACCTGCCCGAGGGCACCGGGGCAGGCACTCGCTGTGAGGCCCTTGTGCAGGCCCCTGACCTCATGCCCACCATTTTAGATTTCCTGGGCTTGCCGGTCCCCGAAACGTGTACCGGCCAGAGTTGGCTGCCCCTGCTGCGGGGGGAGATGGAGAAACTCCGCGATTATGCCTTTATGGGCATGGGCCGGGCGAGGGCAGTGTACACCCAGGAATGGGCCTACTTGCTGGAGGTCCGAGGAAGGGGCCCGGAACGCTGCCCCGCGCAACTCTACCACCGCCTTAGTGACCCGCGACAGCAGAAGAACGTCTTGGCGGAGCATCCCGAAGTCGCCCGGGATTTGGAGTTGGCCCTGTATCGGTTCAGGGAGAAATTGCCTTTTGGATTCAGGCACCTTTAGTGCCGTCCGCCCTTGGACTGTCATTTTGGAGGCAATGATGACCACGCGCCTAACGTTCCTGCGGGCGGCAGCCCTGGGCCTGAGCGTTTCCTTCATCGGCCCAGTGCTCGCCCAGGAAACCCTGACTTATCGCTATTTTCTGGACCGTTTGACCGACTTAGCAGGACTGCCCTATTTGGAGCCGGGGGTGAAATGCGCCCAGGCTTCCAGTTACGACCGGGCCAGCCACGACCCGGCCCACTGGGGCGCCAATGCGGATTCTGGCAAGTACATCCGCATCGAACCCAACGGCGAGGCGGTCATGGTCGAGTTGGAGGGCCCCGGCTGTATCTTCCGCATCTGGTCGGCCAATCCCCAGGGAAAAATTCGCTTCTATCTGGACGGAGACGCGGAACCGACCTATGAGTTCGACTTCCATCGGTTGTTCCGGGGCGAGTTCGGCCCCCAGAAGGTGCCTCGCCCCATCGTCTACAAGCGCGACCCGAACAATCCTCGCTCGGCCTCGGATTGCTACTTGCCCATCCCCTTCGCCCGAAGTTGCAAGGTCACCGCGGACAAACCCCACGGCCAGTACTACCACATCGGCTACAAACTCTACCCGCCGGGGACGAAGGTGGAGACCTTCCACCTGCCTCTGAGCGAGGAGGACAATCGGCGGCTGCAGGAAGTGGCCCTCGTCTGGAGCCGCCGGGGCCAGAACCCGGTGAGTCCCAGCCCGCAGGCACAAACCAGGCGGCGGGAGTTCCACCTGGCGCCGGGCCAGGAGGCAACCGTTGTGGACTTGC
>DTZQ01000535.1 GCA_012961305.1 Armatimonadota bacterium
CGGGAATATCAGCCTCCGGCTGAGTAGTCACTTTTGATTATTGACAATATGCTGGGTTATATCATTGCCACTACCGCTGAATCACCCCGCCTTTACCGCCACCAGCATAGGCCGCAGGGAAGGCACCGTGATTTCCGGCCCCACCTGCGTTCCGGTTAGTAAGTCGGTGCCGGAAACCGGCTGTCCGTTCACTAACAGCCGTACCGATTGCGGTTCCCGAAGGTAGTTGCAGAGGTTTACCAAAATGCAGTCCTGCTGCTCAGCCGCTAAGTATTCCACCCCCCACACCGGCTCGCCGGTGGGGGGTTGTAGCCGCACCTGCCGTTCCACCCCCCAGTCCGCCAGCCGGGCCTCGAAGGTACGCCACAGTTCCTCCGCCGTGGGCGGCACGGAGAGGGTCACGCCACCGGGGAAACCCCCGCGCCGTTCGTGCCCGTATTCGTCCCTGCCCAAGCACTCGCCCAGAAGCACCACCCTCCCGCCGTGCTCTCGGAACTGCTGCAGGGCCCGGAGAGTGCTCTCTGGGGTGTGGGTAACCTGGGGCACTATTATTACCTTTATCTTAGTAGGAGGGGGGGAGCCAGTCCCCGAAATTGAGCGAACTTGCTGGGGCGAAGTTCGCTCAATTCCTCTCCCCAACCCTCCTACCTTTACTGCCTCTACTCTAAATGGGAGAGAGCCAGTCCCCGAAGCCAACTGCCGCTCGGTCACAAAGCCCAATTTCACCCCGCAGAAGTTCAGGGCCTCATAAGCCTGACGCAGCACGGAGAGGTGGCCCTGGTCGTACACTACGGAGGCCAGCGACCACAGCAGCGCCACCGGCGGTTTCAACCGCTGGAGGGCAGTGACCTCAGGCGCCAGCCGCATCAGGTCCAGTCCGGTCTGGCCCATGGCCTCCACACAGGCCGGACGGTGCATGATGCTGCCGGCGAAGTCGCTGGTGGGGGAATAGGTTCGTTCCCAAACCCAGGTCGTCGTCGCGCTCTGCCCGTGCACCGCCCCCTGCCAATAGACGTTGCGGATGTAATCCGGCGGCACGTAGTCGGTGTCCCGGTCGGGGATGAGGTGGTCCTCCGAATTGAACACCGGCTTGTCGGCCATGCTGCGCTGGAAGTCGTAGGCCATGTTTTCCGTCTGCCAGTGACAGGCCCAATCCCCCCGCCGAGCGTACCATTTAACGCAGTCATTCCCATTGATGTCGCTGAGTTGGCCGAACAGTTCTGGGTCTACGCTCCAGGGGCCATGGGAGTGCCGTCCGAAATGCGCCCCCATCATGATTTTGGCATGTACTGGCAGGTGGGGAGCCATTTCGTGGATGAGGTCAGCCAGCCAGCGGTGCCAGGCAGCGAAGGTCTCCTGGTTGAAACGCACGAAATCGTAAACGAGCGGCGCGGCTTCAAAACGCGGTTCCGGTACGGGAATGTCATCAAAGGACTGGTAATTCGTTCCCCACCGCCGGTTGAGGGTGGCCAAATCGCCGTGCTCGCGGCGCAGCCACTGGTGCCAGAGTTGGGGCACGTAGCGGCATTTGGTCAACTCCACGCTGACCGGCTCGTTGGTCAGGCAAATGCTGTGCAGCGCGGGGTGGTCTTGGATGCGGGGGATGATGTAGCGCAGGTAGCGTTCTAAGATTTGGCGGCTCTCCGGGGCGTGAATGCAGAAGCGCAGGAACCCGCCCCTGCACTCCCGCAAGTGGGGCCATTTCTCCAGCGCCCAGCCGGGGAAGTAGTGGGGGCTGATAAGCAGATTTACAGCGACCCCGGCCTGCGCGGCGCGGTCGCAGACCGCCAGAAAGTCCTGCACCGCACGGTCAGAAACCTCGTTCTCGGCGGGGAACACGCTGTTGGGGCCAAACTCGATTTGCAGGATGTTGAAGCCGTAGGCGGGGAACCTCTCCACGTCCCGCCGTACCTGCCCGAAATGGCCGTGGCCGATGAAAATCACGGGGCGAGTGATGGGAGACGAGGGACGGGGTGAGAACAGCGGCGCAACCTGGCCGAGGAAAGAGGGCCCCTCAATTTTGAGCGGGCCAGTTACGTAACGAGGGACGGTAGGCGTCCAGTCGCTTTGCAGAGCGCGCTGGGCCATTTCCTCCATGGTGACAGCCGCCTCGTAGGCCCGGCCCACCTCGCCCTGGGCTAGTCTTCGCGGGCGTAGCCTATGAAGTTCTCCAAAACGGTGGCCGTCACCAGGGGATACGAAGGGTCGCGGCCGGCCTGTCGCAGGGCCTCCAACTTCCTGCGCAGTTGGGCCAACAAGGCCCCATCCCGCCGTAGGGCCTGCTCCACATCGTGGCCGGTGATGAGGCGGATGGTACTCTCGGAGCGGGCCAGAGTCCGCCCGCCAGCGGTCACAGTGCCCCGCAGGGTAGCCTGCGTGCCGGCCGTTTCGCCCACACCCCAACCGAACTCTATCGCCTGACCACCAGCAGGCAGGTCCAAAGTGCGCTGGGCCTGGGCCAAAACCTGCCCCTCGGCGTTCAGGACTTCCACTTTAATCTGCGCGTTGGTCAGCGGCTCTGGAGTGTAGAATAGCCCCTCTGCCCAGAACTCCTGTCCGATGAAGGAGACCTCTCGCAGCGGGTACTTGCTTGGGCACCACACGGGCAGCAGAGCCATGCCCCGATAGGGCACCCGACGGGGCAGCCTCGGCTCCAGTTCCAGACAGGGCCGAGTTTTCCCCTCCTCCGGCAGATAGGGCACCGCCTGCAAGCCCTCCACCAGTTGCACATCGTCCACCCAGAAGGGTTCGGTGGGGCTTTCGGTGAGTATCATGAAGGGGAAATTGGTTTCGTCCTCCTGGGTGGTGAAGGTGCGGCTGACTCGCAGCCAGCGTCCACCTGTGCTACCGGGGAACAGGACCCTAATGCGCCAGCCCTGTCCCCCGCCAATCCAGGCCACACCCAGGCGGTCGCCCTTCACATAACAGGAAACGGTATAGGTGGTGTTCGGCTTCACCGGCAGGCCGCCCACGATGCCGAACCAGCCGTACACGTGGGGGCCAAAGGGTGTGCTGTTGGTGAACCGCACCGAACGGCGGCCGCTGCGGGCCACCGTTTCATCCACGCTCATAGTGGCGTCGGTGTTCCGCTGGTCCCACATCCAATGTTTGGGCCGATTGCCGTCCACGATTTCAAAGGAAGAATTGGGCACCAAGTTCTCCAGCAGGGGCAGCGGGTCTAAGAACAGCCGCGTTTCGCCGGGGGACAGAGGTTGGTGGAGCACGAATTCCGTCGCCTCCTCTCCGCGTTCTAATTGTACATCGTCTATCCACAGCCCCGGGGTGGGGCTTTCGCTCAGAATCATCAGTTGAAAGTTAGTCTCCTCGGGACGGGTGGTAAACGTTCCCACCACCCGCTGCCATTCCCCGCCGGTGGCGGGAAAGTGGAAACGCAGTCGCCATTGATGTCCACCGCCAATCCAAGCCACGCCGGGGGCTTCGCTTTTTACGTAGCAGGAAAGGGTGTAGGTGGTGTTCGGCTGAAGGGCCACGTAGGTGTCCAGATAACTGTACACGTGGGGGGACATAGGAGTGGGGTTGACGATTTTAACCGCCCGCTGTCCACTGCGGGCCACAGTTGCGTCCACGGTGAAAACCGCCTGGGCCCGGCCGGAATGCCAGGTCCAGCCAGCCAGAGTACCGTCCTTCCGCACCTGCTCGAAACTGGGATTGGGCACCAAGTTGCGCTCCCGGCGGGAGGCCTGGCCGGGGGAGAGCAACCCCAGACCTAAGGCCAAAATAATCATGTTCCGCCTGGTTCCTTTCATTTTGGCTAATTCTCCCTATGTGTTTCCTCTTGCACAATCTTTTTCGCCGGACGGGAACAGATTCCTACTCTAACGCTTGACATTTTTGCCTAAATCAGGTATACTATTCGCGTGGCACGATTCATTGCCGGATGTTCAGGATGTAGGATACCCCCCCTCTATCCCCCCGCACGCAGGGGGAAGAAAGGGGGGAGCCGCA
>DTZQ01000536.1 GCA_012961305.1 Armatimonadota bacterium
CCGCCAGTAGAGGGCTCGGGCCTGCTGATAGGCTTCTAAAGCGGCTTCATAGTTTCCCATTCCCAGGGCCAGGTCCCCCCGACTTTTGTGGCCGTTCGCTACCCCCAATGGATAGCCTACCTGCCAGTACAAGGCCATCGCCTCGGTGTAGTAAGTACGGGCTTCCTCCATTTCTCCCCATTGCAAGGCAACATCTCCCAAACAGTGCAAAGCATTAGCTTCGCCCAGTTTCTCCTTTGCCTTGCGGTACAGTTCCAAGGCCCGCTGGCAGGCTTCCCAAGCTGCCAGAGCATCGCCTTCTTGGAGGGCTATCTGGCCCTGGCCGAGGTAGCAGTTGGCCTCGCCCTGGCGGTTGCCTACCTCGTGGAACAACCGCAAAGCCTCGTTGTAGGCCGCTCGGGCAGTTTCGTAATCAGCCACCAGGCGAGCGATGTCCCCTTCCTTTTGCCAGCAGTTGGCCGCTCCTAACAAGTCGCCCACCTGTTCGTACCGGCTGCGGGCCCGGATGTAATCGGCCAGGGCGGCAGTATGGTCTCCCAAGCGCAAGGCCAGGTCCCCCCGGCCCTGGTAACAGTTGGCCTCGCCCTGCCCAGAGCCAGTCTCGTGGTACAGAAGCAATGCCTGCTCGTAACGTTCGAGGGCCCCCTCATGGTCGCCCAGACGGAGGGCCACATCCCCCAAAGCCTGTAAGCATCCTGCCTCGCCCGACTTTGCCTGCTCAGCCCGGTAGAGGGAAAGGGCCTGTTCGTACAGAGCCAGAGCGGTTGTCCAGTTGCCCTCGTGGAAGTGCACATCGGCCTCGCTCCGATAGCAGTTGGCCCGCCCCAGCCGGTCCTGCAACTTTTCATATAAGGCCAAAGCCCGGTCGTAGTAGTGCAGCGCCTCTCGGTTCTCACCCCGGTAGAAGTGCATCCGTCCGCGGTTCAACAGGACCCAGGCTTGCTCGTCCTCGTCCGGCAGGAATTTCGCCGCTTCTAACGCAATGTCGCTGAGAAGGAATCCGACCACTTCGTCCCCCCGGCGTTGAAAGGCGATGTCCACCACCACATCCACGAAGTCCGGGGTCACCAAGGCCCGGTGCTCCCGAAAGAGGCGCGTTCGCTCCTCCGGGGTCTCCGTGGCCAACAGGGCGTCTAACAATTCCACCTGGGCCGGGGTTAAGTTGGGTCTCTGTTCCGGGGAGACAAACTTTCCCCACCACATAATAAACCCTAAAACCCCCACTATGGGGACCCACCATTTTATCCCCTCGCCTTTGAGGCCTTTCATGAGGTTTCTCCATTTCTGGAGCGCGGAACTCCAGCCCATGGTTCACCTCCCTCGGCTTATCGGTTGTCATTGGCAATCAGCGGTCAGTTTGGCTTGGCTTCCAGAATGGCCAATCCATAGACCCCTCTCCCCCCCAACGGTAGGGCGAAGCGAACGGTGTGCCTGGCCGGGTCGAAGTCGAAGGTCAGCGGCTTAGGCCCTTCCTGAGAGGGGGCGTCCCATAGGGCCTTAGCGGGCACGAAGTCGGGCGGCAGGCGGAGCGTGACCGTGACTGCCGAAACCGCCTCCGGCGCCCCATGCCAGAGGGCGTGGACCAGCAAACGGGGCGGCTTTCCCCACCGCCAGGGCACGATTTCCCACTCCGGCGAGGGCGGTTCCACCTGCACCAGCGGCGGACGCTGGGCCAGCCAGGCAGCAATCTCCGCCGCGTCCTCAACCCAGACGACTTGTCCCTTTCCCAGGCGAACGGGGGCCGCGGGCTTGCCTTTCACCTCCAAGCGCGTCCAGAGGGCCGAAGTGCTCCGCAAGCGGCCCAGTTCGTCGTACCAGCCCACGTCCGGCGTGGCCAATAGCGTCCCGCCCGCCCTTACCCAGGCCGCCAAGACTTCCGCTTCTTCCGCGGACAGGCAGGCCAACCCCTCGGCCACAACCGCCAAGTTGAGGGACGAGAGGCGGGGCTCCATCACTCGCCCGTCAATCCGCAGAGTTCGCGTCGGGATGTGCTGCCGCCGTAGGGCGTCCAAATGCAGGGGGAGGAGGGGGCGCGACAGGTAGTTCCGGTCCCGCAGGGAGAGGAGGGAGATGACCTCGGTGTACGGCTCGGCCTGGGAGAACTCCGCCACGTGTCGGCGGTAGAAGCGCAAGTAACGGCCCAACAGAGACAGCGAGGCTGCGTTCTCCTCTGGCCGTTCGGCGAAGCCGTAGAACACAATCCAGGGGTTCGCGCCGTGGGCCAGCGTCGCCCCCATTAACGAAGCAACGCTCGCAGCCGGGCGCAGGCAGGTAATATCCCGCTCCTCGAAGGTGCCCACGTAGTTCCACAGTGGTCGTTCCTGGGCCAAGGCCCGCCCCAACTGCATTTTAGCCGCCAGGGCCCTGGAGGTCAAACCCCGCGACTCTGAGAGCACCGCGTCCTCGTGGGCGTATTGCAGGTCGGTCGCCAGGAGCCAGTCGGCGAACCGGTACTGGGTGTTGGCCAGCAGCACTATATCTGGCTTCACCGCCCGCAGGCCGGCCCGGAACCGCTCGGTGGCCTCCGCCCAGACCCGGTTGCGCCAGTGAATCCAGAGGTTGAACAGGTCGCCCGGCTCCGTGGGAATGCGCACTTCTTCGGGGGAGAGGCCGAAGAAACGCCGGGTGCCCTCCGGGCCGAACCGCTCCCGGACGTACTCGCGGAACTTGCGCTGACAGTGCTCGCAGTAGCAGGTGGGCAGGCCCGCTTTGGTGCGGAAGAACTCGTTATTGTCGAGCATCACTGCGTCCGCGTCGTAGCGCCGCACCAAATCCTGGGTGTAGCGCAGGGTGTACTCCAGGGCAGGACTGTTCGGACAGAGCCACTCCGCCCCGTAGACGCCCACCGGACTGCCCTCCCGGTCCCGCTGCGACCAGTCCGGGTGCTCCCGGGTCAATTGGCCCGTCTGCCAGGCCGGCGCGTGGCCGCAATGCATAATGGAGGAGTAGAGGATGAACTTGAACCCCGCCCGCCGGTAGGCCGTTAGGGCCGCCTGGAACTGTTCCTCCGTCAGGGTCAGTTGGCCCGTTTTATCGGAGAACACGGCCGAAGTGGTATTGTGTGCCCCTGGCGGGAGCATGATGATGGCGTTGAAACCGAACTCCTCCGCCAATCGCGGCGCCCACTGCTCGCCCTGGGCTACCGCAATCCACTGGGTTCGGCCCCAGGGCTGAAGGATACTGGCCGTTGGCGTCCAGTCCAGGTTCGGCGGGGCCGCGGGCAGGGGCAAGTCCGGCGGGAACGGCTCGTAGCGCACCTCGGCCGGCTCCGTCAAAGCCACCCGTTGCCTCCCCTCCACCACCAGGGCCACGTCCGTCCAAACTGCCTCCAGCGGGAAGTTGGTGACCCGCTTCTTCTCCCAGACCCCTAAGGTCACCACGACCCCCCGCTGCCCGGCTATCGCCTTCGTCACCTCCACTCGCACGGTCTGCTCGGTGAGAGGCCCGCCCGCGGCATCCTTCTCCCAGACAACCTCCCCATTTACGCGGGCCTGCAGGAAATGGTAGCCGGCCGTGGGGCCGGGGTAGTTGTCCCGGACGGAGAAAGTCAACTCCACTCGCTCACCGGGGGGCACAGTTGCCCGACGCGAGGCGGCGGCGAACTGGTCCGGCTGCGATTCCGTGTGGGCAGGGAAGCGCACCACAACGGCCTGTTCCACCCTGCCTTTGGCGAACACCGGCCGCGGCTCCAATTGCACCGACCAGGCTTCGCCCTGCGCCCGCAGTTGCCAAGCGGGAGAGGCCAACCCCACCGCCCCTCCAACGACCAGCAAACTCATCATCCACCAATCCGACATTCGCGGTCACCTCCGCAACGGGAAAGCCATAAATCTACTTTGCAGTATTTCTCCTTAGCCTTCTCCTTTCCTCCTGACAAATTGCTTGCAACTTGGCTTTCTTGATTTTAGGGTAATTACTCAGCCTTCACCAGGACTGAGGGCGGAGGGACTCAGTACTCACGGCTCAGTCCTTTAAGCCAAGCGCCGTCTTAACCGGGCTAAAGCCCTCGACTCCAAAGGGCCTTCTCTGACCCATTGAGCACGTAAACGCAGGGGCTGAGTGGGGAAAGGTTGCAGTTCATCGGGGTCCGGATTCACTTGGTCTTTTACAGTTTGGCTAAAAGTTTGCGGGCGGCGTTGGCCTCAGGGAAATTAGCAGAAGCCAATGCTTGCTGGAGGTGCCGGCGGGCCAGTTCCGTCCGGCCCAATTGCTCTTCGGCCAAGGCGAGATGATAGAGAATGGAAGGATGCCCAGGCACCTGTTGGAGGGCCTGGCGGAAGGCCTGGACTGCGGCTGGAAGTTCCCCCCGTTGGTAGTGCACCCAACCCAGAGTGTCCTGTACATAGCCATCCGTAGGGGCTTGCTGTACCGCTTTCTGAGCCAATTGTAGGGCCTCATCCAACTGATGTTGCTGCTCCGCGTAAAGCCAGGCTAAATTGTTCAAGGCCGGCAGAAAATCGGGTTGTTGGGCGAGCACTCGCCGGTAATAGCGCGTTGCTTCCCCCCATTGACGCTGTTGTTGGCAAATCTCGGCCTGTGCCAGTAAGGCGGCCAGGGATTTAGGCTCCTGTTGGAGCACGAGTGCAAACTCGGATTGGGCGGCATCCAGTTGGCCCAACCGCAAGTACAGGCTGCCCAAAATGAAATGTCCGCTAACTGACTCCGGCCGCGCGGCTACGAGGTGCTGAAAATGTTTCACCGCTTGGGTCAAATCCCCACGCCCACAGGCTAACAAACCCAGGCTGAAATGTCCCCTCGGATATTCCGGGTCAGCAGCCAACGATTCTTCGAATGCTCGCTGGGCAGCCTCAAAGTTCCCCTGGCGCAAGTAGGCATAACCTCGCAGGGCGTGTACCTCAGGCCAGGGGGTCTTCAACAGTGGCTCCGTGGCTTTGAGCACCTGTTCGTATTTTCCCTGGACAAAATGCACTCCTGCTGCTGCCAACTGAGTGCTTGGCTCTCCTGGCCGCAATGCAAGCGCTCGCTGGTATTCCTTTAGGGCCTTTTCGACCTCTCCCAACTGGGCATAGAGGTCGCCCAACCGTCGGTGTGCGGCCGGAGAGTCGGGTTCCCTTTGCAGCCACCGGCGGGTCATTTGCAAAGCCGGGACCAGTTTCCCCTGGCGAAAGAGGGCGGTGCTGAGCAGGGAGAGCGTTTCCGGGCCTTCCAGCCCACCTTCCCTTGCCTTAGTGGCGTGCCATTCGGCGGCTGCGTACTTCTCCGCCGCCAAACAGGCGGCCGCCAACCTTTGGTGGGCCGGGGGCCACTCAGGCTGTAGTTCCAAAGCCCGCTGAAAAGCAGCTATGGCCTGCTGCGCCTCTCCCAATTGCAGCCAGGCTGTGCCCCAGTTGAGGTACAGCGGGGGATAGGCATTGAGCCCTCTCTCTGCGTGCGCAAAGGCTGTCTGGGCCTCGGCGGGGCGATTTTGAGTCAGGGCCAGCAGGCCCCGCAGGTAATTGGTCAGAATGGGGGACTTAGCCGCGGCTTTCCCTGGAGGAATGAGGCCCTGCAAATCCTCATTCCGCCCACTTTGGGCGTACAGTTCGCCCAGTTTCAACTTCACCCAAGCCCGCTGCGGCGGCCGCCGCAGGGCCTCCTGGTAGGCTTGCTGGGCTTTTTCCCGCTCCCCCCCAAGGAGGTACAAATCGCCCAGTACTTCCCAGGGTTCAGGTGCCTCCGGATGCTCCTTTCGGGCCCGAAGATAGTCCTGCTCGGCGGCCTCAACTTGGCCCTGCCGCAGTCGTAGAGTTCCTAATCCTAACCGCGCTTGGAGGTGCTTCGGTTCACGGGCCAGGATTTGGCGGTAATACTGTTCCGCCTCCGCGTACCTTCTCTCCGCCTGATACACCCAGGCCTGGCCCAGCAAGGCCGGTTCGTAGTGAGGGTCTAACTGCAGGGCTTGGGCATAAGCGGCGTGGGCTTCTGTGAAGGCCCGTTTCTGGGCCCGCTCCTGCCCCAAAATGCAATAGGCCCTGGCCTCCAGAAGGTCAGGATTTAGTTCTCCTGCTCGCTGTAAATAGAGGGTGGCCCGGCCCAACTTCCCCTGCCGCGCGTAGGCCAGACCCAACTGGTAGTTTACCTGCGCGGCCGTGGGGTCGAGTTCCAGCGCCTTGCGCCAGGCAACGATGGCCGCGTCCCAATCGCCTTGGCCCGCGTAAGTCTGGCCTTCGGCGAAGAACCGCTGGCTGGCGGTCTGCTTGTAGGACGCGCAGCCGGGCAAAAAACAGGCCACCAATAAAACGCTCCCTACTAAGTTGCCTTTAAGGTAACCCATGGGAATCTCCCTCCCCCCTCCTGCAGAGCAAATAGCGTGCCAGAGTCCTGCTCTGAAACCTACGCCCTTGACAAACCTGAAGCGAGGTGCTAAAGTAAAAATGAGGAAATCATGGTCTACTCCCTGCCAGAAAAGGTTTTTTTACTGCATCCTGACGACGATGTGGCGGTAGCCCAGGAGACTTTACCCGCCGGCACGCGGTTGCGAGAGGGCCAACGGGTATGGGAGTTGGCAACTGAAGTTCCGCGGGGACACAAAATTGCCCTCCGGCCCCTTCCCGCAGGCGCGCCAGTGCACAAATACGGGCAGGTCATCGGTTTTGCCACCCGGCCCATCGCTTCGGGCGAGCACGTGCATACTCACAACCTCGGCCTGGGGGAGTTGACCGCTGCTGGCGAGTTCGGGACAGCGGTGCGCCCGGTGGAGTACGTGCCTGAAGGAGAGCGGTGTACTTTTGAAGGGTTCCTGCGGCCTGACGGGCGCGCGGGCACGCGCAATTACGTCTTAGTGCTGGCTACCACCAACTGTTCCGCTTTCGTTGCTCGGGCCATTGCGGAGCAGTTTCGGGAGGCGCCGCGGGACTACCCACAGGTGGATGGAGTGGCAGCCTTGACCCACGCCGGCGGCTGTGGGTCGCAACTGGGAGGGGAAGGATACCACCAGTTACAGCGCACGTTGGCGGGCTACGCTCATCATCCCAACGTCGCCGGTTGCCTGTTAGTGGGTCTGGGTTGTGAGGTGAACCAGGCGGCGGCTTTGCTGGCGGGAACGCAACTGGGGGCCTTGCCTCCCTCGCAGCAACCAGCGCTGGTGACCGTTCAGGAATGTGGGGGCACCCAGAAAGCCATCGCCGCTGGGAGGCGTGTGGTACAACGGTTGCTGGCGCGGGCCAATGAGTGCCGACGGCAGCGGCTTCCTGCCTCCTATCTCGTACTGGCAACGGAATGCGGCGGAAGCGACGCTTATTCGGGTATCACCGCGAACCCGGCCGTGGGCGCGGCGGCCGATGAACTGGTGCGACAGGGGGGGACAGTCATCCTCGCCGAAACGCCGGAAATGTACGGCGCAGCACACCTTTTGACCTCTCGGGCCGTGAGCCGGGAAGTGGGCGAGGCCCTGCTGGAACGCCTGCGCTGGTGGGAGGAGTACGCCGCCCGCGAGGGGGCGACCCTGGACAACAACCCTACGCCGGGCAACCGGGCCGGCGGCCTCACTACCATTTACGAAAAGGCCCTGGGGGCCATCGCTAAAGGAGGCACTACCCCGCTACGGGCCGTTTATCGCTATGGAGAGCGAATTTCCGAGACCGGCTTGGTCGTTATGGACACCCCTGGCTACGACCCGCCTTCCGTGACCGGAATGGTGGCTGGTGGAGCCAATTTGATTGTCTTCACCACCGGGCGGGGTTCGGTGTACGGCTGTAAACCGGTGCCCTCGCTCAAAGTAGCCAGCACCACCCAACTGTACGAGCACCTGTCTGCGGATATGGACGTGAACGCCGGGGTTATTTTGGAAGGCGCAACCGTAGCGGAAGTAGGAGAGCAGATTTTTGCGGAACTACTGCAGGTCGCCTCCGGCAAGCGCACCAAGAGCGAGTTGTTGGGGATAGGGGAAGAGGAATTCTGCCCCTGGCTCTTGGGGCCTACCCTGTAATAAAGGCCTGGATTTAAGGCTCTCCCAAGCGCTGAAGTATGTAGTGTACGACCCGGGGCACGTACCTGTATGAATCTTGCATTGCCGCCCTGAGTTGGGGTAGAGCGGGGCGGGCTTTGTCACCTATCTGCCCCAAGGCGATGGCGGCGTTAAGACGAACGGTGTCCGATTTGTGCCTCAGCGCCTCCACCAGCACTGGTAACGCCTGGTTTTCCTGTCCCCAATCACACAGCGCTTGTGCAGCCGCAATGCGCACAATGGGGGAGGGGTCAGACAGCAATTTCGCCAGCGCTGTCTTCGCCTGTTCGACCGTTCCGGGGTCTTGGCAAGCATTGTACAGGCCGACCACAGCCCAGTAACGAACCGCGCCATAGGGGTCGTCAAGGGCCTCTAAGTACTTGGGTATGGCCTCAGCACCCTGGCCGTCCAAAGCCTTGATGGCGCGCAGACGCTCCAGCAAGTCGGTTTCGTCGAGCCGGTCGCGCCAGTGGACGGCGGTTTCGCTTGAGGGGGGTGGCGATGGAGACTTGGCCCTCCGCTCGCCCAGTTTGAACTGGACCTCATCGCTGTCGTGAAAACCGAGGCGGCAAGCCTTGGCGCGGAGTACCTGCCCGGGCTTAAGCCTAACCGGCCGCGTGTACAGTTGCCAACCAGTTTTTCCCTCAAGCCGGTAGGCGATGGAGGCTCCAGGGGTGGCGCAGGTGATGGTGACGGCAATACCCTCGCCGGAAGCCACCTCAGAGGTTGCGGTGAACGTAGGCGTTGCCGTCTTCTGCCACTTGCCGCCCGGCCGTTTCAGTTCGTCAAACTCCGGCTCTGGGATGAGTCCCACATCCCCTGTCTCTTCCATCCATTGCACATGCACCCGCCGCATTCGTTCGCGCACCTCTTGATACGCCGGATTAGCAGCCAAATTGTTGATTTCATGCGGGTCAGTGAGCGTGTCGTAGAGTTCTTCGAGGGGCTTGGTCGCGAGGAAATAGTTCCTCTGGGGCCCGACCAGCCTGCCCTCGGCGTTGAGCCGACGCATCTCTTGCATGCTCGGCATCTGGTTCATGTAGTCAATGTCCTGTCCGTAAGTGAGGTGGGGCATGTAGTTGCGGATGTACTTGTAACGCTTGTCGCGCACGGCGCGAATGAGGTCATAGGTCTCATCCATACGGTCGCGGGCGGCGAAGATGTACTGACGCGGGGGGGCTTTCTGCGGCCCCAGGAACGGCCGGCCCTGCATGTAAGCAGGCACCTTCACGCCGGCGAGGGAAAGCATGGTGGGGGCAAAATCAATAAACGCAATTAGGTCCTCGTTGACGGTGCCCGGTTGAACTGCCTCGGGGTCCTCCGGCCTTGCCAGTTGGCGAAATTTCTCCGGCACGCGAATAATGAGAGGGACGTGAATGCCTGAATCGTAAATCCACCGCTTAGCACGAGGCAACCCACGACCATGGTCGGCCCAGAACCAGACAATCGTGTCCTCGGCCAGGCCGTCTTCCTCGAGTTGCTGGAGGATTTTGCCCACCTGCTTGTCCATCAGGGTAATAAGGTCGTAATACCGAGCCCAGTCCCGACGAACTACCGGTGTGTCAGGATAGTAGGGAGGCACTACGGCCTGGTCTGGGTCATGCCGCTCGTGGGGGGCAAGTTGCTCCCAGCGCTTTTTCCAGACTGATTCGGCACTGCGAATCTGACTTTCGTGGGTGAGGGTAAGGTTGAAGACGGAAAAGAACGGCTGGCCTTTAGCCCGGCCGCGCCAATGGGCCTGCTTGCTGCATTCATCCCACGCAGTCAGGGGGGATGGGAATTGGTAATCGGTTTTGACATTGTTAGTGCAGTAGTAACCGGCTGCGCGCAGGTATTCGGGGAAGCACTTCACATACGGCGGTGGTACTCCCTGGCAGCGCATGTGGTGGGTGCCGATGGTGGTGGGGTACATTCCGGTGATGATGCCCGAACGCGCCGGCGCACAGACGGGCGAGTGGGAGAAGACGTTGTTATAACGCACGCCCTGGGCTGCCAATCGGTCGAGGTTAGGGCTGACGGCATAACGGTCACCATAGCAGCCCAGATCCGGGTTCATGTCTTCCACGCTAATCCACAGGATATTGGGCCGCTCGCCCCTGCGGCTTTCGTCTGCACCCAAGGAAGTTCGCGACCAGGCCATCGCTGTCACCGTCCCCGCCATCAAATGCAAAAAGTCCCGTCTTTTCATTGACCCCTCACTTCCCATAGTTATTCTCCTTTCCCCACGGATACCCTAAACACGCCCCAGAGTTGAAACTCGGGGCTACTTCTACCAGGTCCCCCTTTGGGGACTCAGTCGGTTTCAACCGACTGGGTAGCCGTAGTCCTGTATTTGAGTACAGGGTCTACCTTGCTTCAAAAACCTACTCAGGGTCGAAGGACGATGGCGAGAGTAACCGGGGACGAAGGTGTTTAAATGTAACTACTCAGCCGGTTCAACATGATTGACCGGAATGAAAATACCGGTTAAAATTATGGTGGTGAATTGAGA
>DTZQ01000537.1 GCA_012961305.1 Armatimonadota bacterium
AAGAGCCCAGACATCAATGCCACCGTGGCCAGGG
This sequence comes from Armatimonadota bacterium, assembly GCA_012961305.1. GTDB lineage: Bacteria > Armatimonadota > UBA10988 > UBA10988 > DTZQ01 > DTZQ01. The sequence goes on from DTZQ01000537.1 coordinate 35, forward strand.
CCGGATTTAGGCGCAGGAAACAAATCCCCGTACCGACCCCCAAGAGCATATATCCCACCTGACCAATAATATGGAAAGAAAGAAGGCGTTTGGAATCGCTTTGCACCAGCGCCGTAACGGTACCAATGAAAATGGAAAGGGTGCCAAAGATAGCAATTATCTCTCCCCACACCGTCGAGGCATGGGAGAGGGGGAGTATCTCCACGAACACCCGCACAATGCCGTACACTCCCAACTTGGTCATGGTTCCGGCGAAGGCCGCCGAAGCGCCGCTGGGAGCAGCCGGATAAGCATCTGGCAGCCAGAAACCAAAGGGAAGCACCCCGGCCTTGGTGGCAAAGCCCACGAAGAACAGAAGCAGGGCCAGATGGGCTAAAGCGGGATTGGTGGCAAGCAGGTTTTCCACGCCCTGGCGCAAGGAGGCGAACTCAAAACTCCGCAGGGGTGTATTTACGTAAAGCACAATGGTCGCTAAAATCATGCAGCCGGTGGCAATGTGGGTGGCCAGAAAGTAGCGGATGCCTGCCCTTAAATTCGCCGGCTCCTGCCGCTCGTAAACCACCAGCACGTAAGAAGTCAAAGTCATCAGTTCCCAGAACACAATGAAGAAAAACATGTCGGCAACGCCTACTACACCCATGATGCTGGCAATGAAGAGGAGCAATAAAGGATAGTAGCGAACCAGGTTTTCACCCTCGTAGAACAGAACATACCGAACTGAGTAGAGGGTCGCACAGGTGGCAATGAGCGAAGTAATCATCAGAAACACCGCGCTCAGTTCGTCCACCCGCAACTGGAGCGAGGCGTTCAGTCCAAAATCCCTTAAACTCACTATCGGCCTGCCGAGGGCCTCTCCCTGGGCGAATACCTGCAAAGCCACGTAAAAGGCACCCAAACACGCCGGAAACACAAAGGCAAAGGCTACCCAACCACACCTCCGGCGTTGTTTCGCCAGTAGGGCAGTGACCACTGCTCCCACTACTAAAAGGGCCATTGCTCCCAGCAGGACCGTGACAACGTTCATTGTGTTTCTCCTCTATATTACTACCACCCGCGCGAAGGGCAGAGCAATCGCCGGGGCTAACAGGCAGAGAAGAATGAGCAGCACTAACGCAATCTCTATCGGTGCAGAGGAACTACCAATTTGCAAGGCCACCGGCGAAGGTTCGCCGAAGAAGACCCGCTGCCCTACCCACAGGAACCAACCAAAAGCAATCATACTCTCCAAGAGCATTAATACTGCCAACAGGGAGCCAAATCCTCCGGTTTCCAGAGCCCCCGTAATGAGATAAAACTTGCTCCAGAAACCGGCGAAAGGCGGCACTCCGGTAACAGTAAACGCCCCTACAAAAAAGCCTACCGCTACCAAGGGCAGTTTGGTCCCCACCCCTCTCAGTTCGGAAATCCGCTTGCTGCCGGAAAAATAGGCCAATGCTCCCACGGACAGAAACAGCAGCCCCTTGCCTGCTGCATGAGCCGCAATGTGTACCAGTCCGCCCTGAAAGCCGACCGTGGAACCGAAAACGCCCAAGGCACAGCCAATAAGGATATAGGCCAGATGGGCGATGGTGGACAGGGCCAGCAAACGCTTGAGGTCGTCCTGGAAAAAGAACAGGAACACCGCAATAAACATGCTCAGCAGGGCCATCAGGCCCACCAACAGCCCGGCGCCATAGGAAAGTCCTCCACTCGAAAACACTGTGCGGGCGGTCAGGTAAACTCCTGCCTTGACCATTGCCGCCGCATGCAGATACGCACTCACCGGTGTAGGCGCGGCCATAGCGTCCGGCAGCCAAGTGTAGAAGGGCACCTGAGAGGCCTTGGCCCAGGCCCCAATCAAAATCAGCACAAAGACCGTGTTGCGCAGGGAGGGGCTGAGCCGGCTAAGGGCCGTGAAGTCAAAAGAATGAGTATGTACAAACAGAATCACAATGGCCGTCATCAGGAACAACCCACCCACGTGGGTCATGATAAGGGCCTTAAACCCGGCCCGAAGCGACTCTTCATCTTCGTAATACGAAATCAGGGCCCAAGAACAGAGGGTCGTCAACTCCCAAAAAATGAACAACTGGAAGAAATTGGGCGAAAGGGCTACTCCAACCATGGAACCGATGAAAGTTAACATCCAGAAGTAATAGCGCCCTTTGCCGTCCCTTACCGCATGTTCCCGGTTGCGAGGCCCCACATAATCCGTCGAGTAGAGCACTACTAAGAACCCCAGAATCACCACCACAAAAAGCATCAGCGAACTGAGCGGGTCTATGAGAAAACCCAGCAAGTTCGTCGTCTCGGTCGGCAGCCAAGGCAGCCAGCCCAGGTAGATAAGGGGACTGGTCTGGTAACCGGTGGCAATTACCAGTAATCCTGCCCATAGAGTCACAAAAGCCAAGGGCCCAGCTACCCAATCACTGGCCCGTCCACGCAGGCCACTAACTATTACCGCCCCTAAAAAGGGTAGGACCAGCAGAAGAATACACAGTGCTTCCATAGTTTTCCCTATCCACCTTGGCCTAATCCGTGAAACGTGTAATTACGCTTTATGCCTTACGCTTTGCGTTTTACGTTTGATAGGAAGGTTGCGGGTTGGCCTCCCTTCCGACCCGCAACCCAAATACGAACCATCCCCAGATTGTTCGTACCTCCAACTCGGCCTCACAGAGTCTTGTTCACGATGTCACTGACAGACACTACTCCCATCAACCGATGCTCGCCGATTACCGGTGCGCGGGAGAGGCCCTGCTTAGCCATCAATCGGGCCACGTACTTCACATCCAGACTGGGGTTGACTACTACCAGCGGTTTGGTCATAATCTCATGTACCTGCATGGCTGCCGGGTCTTGGCCTTGAGCGACCACTTTGTATACGATGTCCCGCTGAGTGATGATGCCATAGGGGTCATCCGCGCTGCGCCGTTCCACAATTAGTGACCGGACTCCTCGGTCTTTCATCAACTTCACCGCCTCCGCGACGGTGGCCGAGCCATCAATGGTGACCACCTCGGTGGTCATAATGTCTCGCGCCGTAGGCATGGGGCTCACCTCCTTTACCCTGGCGTTTACCCAGCCCAACTTTCCACCCACCTCACCACCCTCTCCCCTGCCTTTCGCACCTCCGGAGTCAACGAAACTCCGAAGGCAGTCGTTGCCGGCTGTATTCCCAACAGGACAACCTCCGCCCCCACCGTCTCCCGCACATAGGTCGCCAAAATCCGCAGCGAAGGACCATGAGTAGATATGTTTACTCGCTCGGCTATCTCCTCCACCGTGAACAGGGCTACCTCTCCCGGCTGCCCGCCAAAATCCACTGCATCAATGACCAATACTGTATCCGGTCGAGCGGCCCTAATCCGGTCCCCGTAGTTCTCCGGCACTTCCCCGGCCTCTATGACCGGCAGCGCCACTTTCCCGACCAGGGCCCGGGCCACGAAGGGGCCTACTCCATCATCCCCCCGTAATTCGTTGCCCACTCCCATTATTAAGGTTCTTCCCTTTATGGCCGTTCCCCACTCTGCCACTGCAATTCCCTCAATTGAGCATAGGAAAACACCGGCCCATCGGTGCACACATATTTGTGTCCGATGGCGCAATGACCACACTTTCCCACCCCACATTTCATATGTCGCTCTAAGGTGGAAATGATGGCCTCTTCCGGCACTTTCAGTTCCAGCAAACGGAGGATGACGAAATGAATCATTATCGGCGGGCCGCAGACGAAAGCCACCGTGTTCTCCGGGTCTATCTCGATTTGGTCGAACAGTTCCGTTACCAATCCGACGTTTCCTTCCCAGGTCTCATCACCCACGTCTACCGTCTCTAAGAACTCAATTCGCTCCTTTGCCGCCCACTCCTTCAATTCGGACTTGTACACCCGGTCGCCGGGAGTGCGGGCCCCATAGAGGATGGTTATCTCTGGGTATTTTTCGCGCCGGTCCAGCAGGTAATTTATAAGCGAGCGCAGGGGGGGCAAGCCGATACCTCCGCCAACGAACAGGGGCCGCTTGCCCTTCAAACCTTCCTCCCCTTGGCCCCCGCCGGCGACGCTCAAGAAGTCATTTCCCAGAGGGCCCCGCACCCCGACCAGGTCACCCACGGACAACCGATGGAGAGCCTGAGTGACTGAACCCATAGCCCGCACGGTGATTTGGATTTCCTCCACCCTTCCCTCCCTCGGCGGACTGGAGGAAATGCCAAAGGGGGCCTCTCCTACACCGAAGACCGATACCTCCACAAACTGCCCCGGTCGGTAAGTGAAGGTCTCCTTTACTTGTTCCTCCAAAAAGGCCAGGGCAAACGTTTTCACATCCGCCGTTTCCTCAACGATATCGGTGATGCGGGTCAGGTAGGGAAGATACACCTGTGCGCTCATCGGCCCGCTCCTCCTCTGCCGTAAACCGGCTGTGCTGTTTCCTCCCGCAGGGCGTTTACTACCAGGGGCATGTCCACTTCCCCAAAGCAAGTTTGTACGCACCGCCCACAGCCCACACAGCCATGCCGGCCGTCCTGTTCCAGGTAGAAGTAACTCAATTTATGGTAGAACCGCCGTTTGAACCGACTGACCTTGGTCTCTCTGGGATTATGGCCCGAAGCCTCCAGGGAATACCCCGCATATTGACAACAGTCCCAAGTCCGCTCCCGCAGCCCACTTGCCGGGGTTTCCGCCCGGTCTACCACATCGAAACAGGTACATAAGGGACAAACGTAGGCGCATCCCCCACACTCAACACACCGGGCGGCCAGCAGTTCCCATACCTCTTCCGACAGGCGACGAGTGGTCAGTTTACGAATGCCAGTGCCAAAATGGGCCGAGATGGTGAACTTCTGTTGAGCCTCCAAAGCCAACTCCTGCCGCTGCGAGAGGAGTTCATCCGGGGCTGGGGAGAAGAACTCCGCATGCCCTTCTACTGCCTGCTCGCCCTTCTCTGAACCAATTTCCACCAAATATTTATCTCCGAAATCGGTCAGTTGAAGGTCATAACCCTCTTCTAAAAAGGGCCCCGCATGGCAGCAGACACAGAAACAGTTAGGCCCTGGCTCCTGGCAAGTGAGACTGATGAGCAGCAGGTTCTGCATCGCTTCTACGAAAGGGGTATCCACCGGCGGCCGGCTGAAAAACTGGTTTAGATAACGGAAGGCGGTAACGTCACAGGAACGCAGGCCAAAAATTACCATGGGTCCCACTTCAAAGTGGGCCTCCACCATTGGCTCCTTGCCCAAGCGGTAACGCAATAATACCTGAGTCTGCGGAAAGGCAAACTTAACCGGGGAGATGATGCTGTTCACATATTCGGGGGCTGCCTCCTCCGGAGCAACGCCCTTTTGGAACAGAACATCCCCGTTCTCCATCGCCACAGGAGCAGCGATGGGTACGCGAAGACTACGCAGGAAAGGAGCCAGGTTCTCCTTGGACAAGACTTGAGCCGCGCTGTTCTTGCTCACGGCTTAGGTCTCCTCTGTGCTGGATGCAAGATGCCCCTACACTCCCCCGCGATACAGGATAACTGCATCCTGAACAAGGGTCCCAATGAACTCAACTACCTCTGGTCGGCCCTATGTACACCGCAGCCAGGGGATACCGCACACCTCCCGTGCGCTTTTCATACTCCGCCTCACCCAAGACCGGACGGGCCAGGGGGGAGAAGCACTGGGGCAGAAGGGCCATGGACCTGGGCACAAACTCCTGCGTCAGGACGGTGAAGGTGGCCTCGCCCTGGGGCGACCTCACTACGGCCGGGTTGCCACTGCGTACCCCAGCCTCCTGAGCCGTTTCGGGATGCAGAAATACGAGGGGGGCTCCTGGAGGGCGAAATTCCCGTCGCAGGGTGGAAGCCTGCTGCATCACCGGGTCAAAATGCCAGGGCAGGAACAGCCGCTCTACCGCCAACAGGAACGGATACTCTTCCGTAGGTTTAGGCCCTGCCTCCACGCGCGCTCGCAGAGTTGCCGCCTCAGTCGTCACCTCCTGCTTTTCGCTCACCGATACTTCCCAGTTACGTATTATCCCCTCCAAGGGGAATTCCTCCGCCGCAAGGCCAGAGTAACTGGGGGTTAAGGCAGCGATTTCGCGCCTAATGTCAGCCGTGCTTTCGTAGCGCATTTCATAGCCCAGGGCCCGACCCAATGCCGCAAAAATCTCTCCCTCTCGCCAACCTCCCTGGGGTATCCTCACCGCCGAGCGGAGCAGTTGCACTCGGCCTTCCAAGTTGGTATAGGTGCCATCTACCTCCCCAGGCAAGGGCCGCGGGAACACCACCTCTGCCCGGGCCGTGAGGTCAGAAGGAAAACTGGCGATGACGATGAGGCTATCTAACTGGTCCCACGCTGCCGAGAGTTGCTCTGGCCAGGGATAGGCGGGAAGCCAATCATCCCCTACAACTATTAGGGCCGACAACTTCCCCCCCGCTGCTGCTTCTATCATCTGCAGGGCTGTATAGCCCGGCTCGGCCGGCAGTTCCACTTCCCAAGTGGCCTTGAACCGGCCCCGCACCTCTGGTTCCTCAAGGGACTGATAACCGGTTAGCAAATTAGGAGCCACTCCCATTTCCACCGTTCCCAAGGTGTTGCAACGTTCAGCCGTGGGGATGACACCGCACCACTTTTGACCTTCCTCCCGCAAAACCGCGACCAGAGTTGCCAGGGCCTCTACCTCCTCAGGGGCGGAGAGGCGCTGGAGGTTAGTGGTATCGTAAATGATGGCTATTCGCTCTGCCCTGCCCAGAAGGTCCGCTACCTCCTGCAACTGAACCGCCGGCAGGCCACAAAGGGACTCCACTTCCTCGGGAGTGAAAGACACCGGCGCTTTGGGGGACAGCAGGGAGGCCAAACCGTGTAACCATATGGCATCAGTTTGCAACCGGGGTTCCAGTTGCAACGTTGCGTAACGGGTAAGGTCAGTGTACCATTCATCTACATTTATCAGAGCCGCCCCCTTCAGGCGGGCCTGCAAGAGATGAAAGGTAATTTGGGGGAACCGTTCAGTACTGTGAAGTCCAATTATTAGCAACACCTCAGACGAAGAAATTTCTTCCATTAGGCAAAGGGCGGAAGAAGCAGAATTTTCCCGGAGAAATTTTTGGGTAGGAACTAAAGCCGGACGGTCAAAAAAGTCCACATTATTAGTCCCCAGGGCGGTGCGGGCTAATTTCATTAAGAGGAAGGCATCCTCATTAGTTGAATTGGGCGAGCCCCAAACCCCTATTCGTCCCTGGGCCCGCTCCAGGGCCTTCGCAGCTACCTCCACAGCCTCCTCCCAACTGACAGGGACCAAACCTTCTTCCCTCCTACATTGAGGGGTCAAAAGGCGATTAGCGCTGCGCAGAGGCTGATGTACATGCCAACCGCGCCGGCATAAACGGCCCTTGTTAACCGGGTGTCCGTCGCTGGGAATCACTCCAGAGGCTCGCTTGTCAGTGTCTAAATCCAAGTACAGACCACAACCACACCCACAGAACCCACAGACGGTCAGGGAGGGTTTCATTCGGCCCACCTCGCTTTCACAACAACTAATTGAGTAATTTTACTCATTAGACTTCCACCAAACTTTGCAATTATATTGCCATCAAAGAATCTTTCCAGAGAGTTATATCGTGTCGAATTTATTGCCTTTTTGTCGAAAAAAGCGACAGAACTTTCCAAGCCTTAATCCATAACCCCAAATTCGCAATTTGTTCCTCCTCAGCGGGAGATTGAGGGTCGAGCAGCAACAATTTGTACGCTCATAGGCAGCAAGCAGCGGGAAGTCTGGGCCAACTGGAGCAAGGGGTTCTGGTTAATTAAGAAAGCCACTATGAGCAAGGCCGTGAGGCCGATGACCGCAGTGGAAAACAGAGAGCGGCGGGGAAAAGCAGGCACTCGCCGGGCCGGCCGGAGGTACATGAGGCGCACTACATTGAAGTAGTAACCCAGAGAGATGACGCTGTTGACAATGCCTACCACTGCCAACCACCAGTACTCCGATTGCAGGGCAGCTTTGAACAGCCAGAACTTGCCCACAAAACCAGCCGTGGGCGGTACGCCTGTCAGGGAAAGCAGGAAAATGGTCATGGCCAGGGCATAGAAAGGCGCGGTTTCGCCCAGGCCCGCATAATCACCGATGTCTTCGGTTCCCAAGTGACGGCTTACCCAAATAACCACCGCAAAGGCCCCCAGGTTCATCAGCACATAGGCAATGAGGTACACAATGACCGCGAAGGCTCCGGCCCCATCAGGGCCGTTACAGACCACCCCGATAAGCAGGTAACCCGCGTGGGCAATGGAAGAATAGGCTAACATGCGTTTGATGTTGCCCTGTACCAGAGCCACCCAGTTGCCCAGGAACATGGTCGCCGTAGCCAGGAGGGCCAGCAAGAGCGCCCATTCCTCCCGATAAGGAACTAAGGCGGTCATCAGCACCCGGAACAGCACCGCAAATCCAGCCGCCTTGGGCCCCACCGAAAGAAAAGCCGTAATGGGCGTAGGAGCCCCTTCGTACACGTCCGGTGCCCATTGGTGAAAGGGCACCATTGCCACTTTGAAACCCAAACCCACCAGGATAAACAATGCAGCCAACATCTTTACCAGGGGAGAAGCAAAGCCAAAAGCACCAGCGATTTCCTGCAAGTTAGTGGTGCCCGTGGCTCCGTAGAGCAGGGACATGCCGTAGAGCATCACCGCCGAGGCTACTGCTCCATAGAGCAGGTATTTGATGGAGGCCTCGTTTGAACGAGGAGTGAACTTCTGATACCCCACCAAAATGTAGGAAGTAAGGCTTACGAATTCAACAAAGAGGTAAACGGTGAGCAAATCGTTGCTGCCAGCCAGTAGAATGAGGGCCAAGGTGGCGAATACCACTATGGCAAAAAATTCTCCCCGATGGGCCCGCAAATTTTCCAGATAGTCAAGGGAAAGCAGAACTACTAAGAGGGCAATGCCCAAGGCCAACAACCGGAAGAAATAAGTAAAGCCGTCGGCCAGGTAGGTGCCGCCGAGCACTGGTTCGATTTGCGGTTCCGCCCCGGCCGCACGCAGAAACAGCAGCAGCAGTCCCAAGAGGGCCAGATAGCCCACGAACCGCTTGCGACCCTCTGGCACCACCAAATCGGCCAGGAGCAGAAACAATCCCAGCCCACACAGTCCCACTTCCGTCGCCAGCATCCGCCAGGGAAAGGTCATGTTTGCTCTCCTACCAAGTCAAACGGCTTAGCAAATCGCTCATGGTGTTGTTAATCACGTTCAGCAGGGGTGCCGGATAAAGACCCAGGGAAATCATCAGGGCCACCAGCGGGGCTAAACTAATCCACTCTCCCCAATTCATGTCCGGCAGGGCTTTCCACCTTTCCTTTACTGGTCCGAGCAAGACCCGCTGAATCATCCACAGGAAGTAGGCCGCCGTGATAATTATTCCCAGAAGGGAGAGGCAAGTAATCAGGAGTATGTCCTGGGAAGTGTCCGTCGCTCCGGATACTCCCACGGACAGAGAACCGGTGAAAACCATGAACTCGGACACGAACCCCACCATCCCCGGCAGCCCCAGGGAAGCCAACGAAGCCGTGGTCAGCACCCCCGAATAACTGGGCAGGTGAGCGGCCAAACCCCCAAAATCGTCCAACATGCGCGTATGGGCCCGTTCATAGAGGACTCCCACCAGCAAAAACAGGCTGCCCGTAATAATGCCATGAGCAACCATCTGCATGGTAGCCCCGTTCAAGGCCACCGTCGCCGGACGTATTACTTCCGGAGACACGCCCTTTACCGCCACCGAGGAGGCTGCGGCCCAACCCAACATTACGTAGCCCATGTGGTTGACGCTGGAATAGGCAATCAACTTCTTGAAGTCCGGCTGGGCCATGGCCACCAGCGCCCCGTAAATGATGCTAATCATGGCCAAAAGGGCGATGGACAGGCAGAACTGTTCGCATTGCTCTGGCAACAAGGGCAGCAAAATGCGCACAAACCCGTAAGTGCCCATCTTCAGCAAAATGCCAGCCAGAATCACGCTGCCCGCGGTCGGGGCCTCTACGTGGGCGTCGGGCAACCAAGTATGGAAGGGCCACATGGGGACTTTAATGGCGAAGCCTAAGAACATGCCCCAGAAGACCAGCGTGGCCACCGTTGCCAGTTCTGGCCGAGCCAGAGGTTGCTCCCGGGCCAAAATTAGCATGTCAAAAGTGTGCGGCTCAGAGTAGAAGTACAGCGTCAGAATGCCCAACAGCATGGCCAAACTGCCCGCCAGGGTGTACAGGAAGAACTTAATGGCTGCATATTCTCGCTTGGGTCCACCCCAGATGCCGATAATGAAGTACATGGGTACCAAACTTACCTCCCAAAACACGTAAAACAGGAAGAAGTCCAGGGACACAAACACCCCCAACATGCCCGTCTCCAGCAGCAGGAAAAAGGCGTAGTATTCTTTTATTCGTTCCTTGATAACGTCCCAGGAGTAAATCAGGGAAAGGAGGGTCAGCAGTGTGGTCAGAACAATTAGGGGCAAACTCAGGCCGTCCACCGCTACCCGATAGGTGATGTTGACCGCGGGAATCCAGGGGGTCCATTCCTCAAAGGGATTGGGTCCCTCCGCCGTGAGCCGCTGATTTTGGGGCGGCAAATGCAGGAAGTTGGCATACATCCAGGCAGATAATACAAAAGAAATGGCCGCGAAAACCACCGCCACCCACTTAATCCACGCTTCCCACCGCCGCGGACTGAGGATGATAATTACCATCCCGGCTATCGGCAGGAAGGTCATCCAGGAAATGAAATGTTCGTCCATTCCTTGTCACCCTATCTCCTTTTCCTTCAACCCTCTTAAGGCCCTATCGGCTCCCCTACCAGCAGCCGTACAATGATAATCGCCAACAGAGCCCAAAACAGAATGGTAGCATAGGTCTGCACCCGTCCGGTTTGCACGAACTTGACCATCTCTCCTGCGCCTTTAGTCAGCCAACCAATTAGGTTAACCAGGCCATCTACCACGTGCAGGTCGAACCAACCCCAGGCCCGGGAGACCACCACCGTGGCCCAACCTATTAGGTTGACCGTAAGGTCAATGACCCTCTGGTCTATCCAAGCCATCACCTGCATAAACACGAACAGGGGCACTACCAGCAGGCCCCACCAAATCTCGTCAATGTAGAACTTGTTCTTGACCACCACATACAGCGGGCGAAGGAAGGTGATAACCCGCTGGCGGAAGGGGAGCATCGGTTCCCAGTACAGAAGGGCCCCGCAAAAGACACCCCCCAGGGCTATCAGAGTAGAAAGCACCATCAGCGCCAGTTGCGGTTTGGCGGCCTGGGCGCGTTCATAGTGCACGAACTCGTGCATCCAATTGGCCCAGGGCGTGCCTACAAATCCCCCGAATAGACTGAGCACGGCCAGCATTACCAGTGGCCCCAGCATCACCCAGGGGCTTTCATGGGCGTGCTCGTACGCGGATAAGTCCCGCGGCCGGCCAAAAAAGGTCAGCATCATCAGCCGGGTCATGTAAAAAGCAGTCAGAAATGCCCCTGTCAGGCCGAAAGCAAAAAGCACCCCATATTTGGTGGCCTCCAGTAGGATTTCGTCCTTACTCCAGAAGCCAGCAAAGGGGAAAATACCGGCCAAGGCCAGCATACCGCACAGGAAGGTCCAGAAAGTGACCGGCATTTTCTTCCGCAAGCCGCCCATTTGCCACATGTCCTGTACCCCCGCGCCGTGGATGACGCTGCCGGAGCCGAGAAACAGCAGAGCCTTGAAGCAGGCATGGGTGAACAGGTGGAAAATGCCCGCCGTGTAGCCCCCCACGCCCAAGCCCAGCATCATGTACCCCAACTGGCTGATGGTGGAGTAGGCCAGAACCCGCTTGATGTCCGTAGCCAGCACGGCAATTATGGCCGCAAAGAGGGCAGTAAATCCCCCAATGCTTGCTACGGTTAGCAGCGGATTGAGGGTTATCCCGTACAGTTCCCCGAACAGCCGCACGTTGAACAAGTAAGGGGGCACCAGGAAGAACAGGGGATAAGCCCGGGCAACCAAAAAGACCCCCGCGGCCACCATGGTAGCGGCGTGAATGAGGGCCGACACGGGCGTAGGGCCTTCCATAGCGTCGGGCAACCAGACATGCAGGGGGAACTGGGCCGATTTGCCCATGGCTGCCCAAAAGAGCAGCAGGGGAAGGGCCACGGCTACCGCATGAGGCAAAATTTGGCCGGCGCTTTCCAACCCGCCAGGTTCTCCAAACGTCCGTTCATAGGCCTCAAAGATGGGGGCAAAGCGAAAATCTCCGAAATAGCCGAACATCAGCATCAGGGCCGCATACAGGCCCAGGTCCCCCAAACGGGTGACGATGAAGGCTTTCTTCGCTGCCCGCATGGCCGAAGGCCGCTCAAACCAGAAGCCAATGAGCAGATAGGAACACAGGCCCATAATTTCCCAGGAAAGCAGGAAGGTCAAAAAGTTGTTGGACACCACCAAGCCCAACATCCCAGTGGCGAAAAGGCTCAAATAGGCGAAAAAACGGGCATAGCGGGGGTCGCCGTGCATGTAGCCGATGGAGTAAATCTGAATGACAGTAATCACCACCGAGACCACGGCTAAGGTGGCCGCCCCCAGGGGGTCTACCAAATAACCCAACTCCAGAGGACGGTCGCCGAAGGGAGCCCAGGCGAAGGACACATCCAAAGTGGCGGGGCCAAGCCTCCGAAAATGCCGCCCTAAGACCTCTAAGAACGCCCACCAAGAGAAAAAGGTGGAGAGCCCCATAGCCCCGATCACTACGTAGGGCGTGCGCTCTCGCAGATAGCGGCCGCCAAACAGAATGGCTACTACAAACGCCAACAGCGGCCACAGTGGAATACACCAAACATGTGCCATAGCGACTTCTCAGATTAGATTTTGCCCCCGTTGATTTACCACTTAAGCAAGTCCACATCATCCAAGTTAATGTGGCGGAAGTTCCGATAAATGCAGATGATAATGGCCAAACCCACCGCCGCCTCGGCCGCGGCCACGGTGATAATAAACAGGGTGAAAATCTGCCCGACGACCTGACTGTGGTCCACAAACCGCGCAAAGGCCACCAAATTGACGTTCACCGCGTTGAGCATCAATTCCAACGCCATTAAAATACCCACCGCATTGCGCCGGGTCAACACTCCAAACGCCCCGATGCTGAACAGCAGGGCAGAAAAAACCAGATAAGGTTCTAACTTCATCGTTCCTCAGGCTCCGGCTCCTCCTCTTTGGCCATGAGAATAGCCCCTACCATAGCCACCAGGAGCACCAAGGAGGCTACCTCAAAAGGCAGCAGGTAGGTGCTAAGCAGCGTGCGGCCCAGGGCCACTAATTGCTCGTAAAGGTTGACCTGTACTAATCCTTCAATGGGCCGTAGGGGCCAGCGGGCTCTACTGAGCACGAAAATCAGCAGGGCGGCCAATCCTCCTCCGGCCACCAGACCCCAGCCCACTTTGTTGTTCATCTGAGCGATGCGGCGGTCGGTGAGGCCGTGAATGAGCATAATCGCGATGAGCAGCAGAGTAATTACCGCCCCCACGTAAATGAGCACCTGGAAGCCCGCCAGCAGGTCAGCCTGTAGGGTCAGATATAACCCGGCCACGCAGAAGAGTGTTCCGGCCAGGGACAGGGCACAATGCACCATATTGCGCAGGATTACGGTCAGCACCGCAAAGCCCAAGCCCAGTAGCGCCAAATAAAAGGCTGCTTGCGTGGGAGAAAACCAGAAGTTCACGCTTTCCCTCCTTTCTGGACACGCTCCCTTTTCTTCTTCGCCGGGGCAAATTGGAAATAAGGATTTCCCTCCTCCTCCGGCTGGCCACGACGGGGCGACCGCCGGGCCACCTCCCGCTCCCCGATAGCGATGAGGTCTTCCTTGGTCAACACCAGGTTGCGCCCGTCCCGCTGATAGGCGGCCCACTCAAACTCGCTGCTCAGGATGAGGGATTTCATGGGAGTAGGACACACTTCTGAACACAGGCCACAAAAACAGCAGGGGCCCAAGTTAATAGTGAAGTTTACCGGATAGCGTCCCCGATGACCCTCCCGCTTCTCCGTTTCAATGGTAATCAACCCATCGGGGCAAATGCGGGCGCAGGAGAGACAGCCGATGCAGTTCAAATCACCTGTCTCCGGGTCTTTGGTCAACCCGTGCAGCCCGCGAAATCGGGGAGCCACCTCTGGATAGGCATCCGGGTACTGCAAAGTCACCTTTTTGCGCCACAGATGGCGCCAGGTCACCCGCAGCCCGGCCAGCAGACTCTTCGGCCCCTCCCACACCACAATTTTGAGGATTTGCTTAGCCATTCTCCCTTAACCCCCCATCAGGGCCAGTAACCCTCCGGTAAAAGCAATGTTCAGGATGCCCAAGGGAATGAGCAATTTCCAACCCAGACTCATCAACTGGTCAATGCGCACCCGGGGCCAAGAAGCGCGAATCCACATGAACAGGAACACCATGGCGCTGGCCTTGAGGAAAAACCAAAGGAGCGAAAAAACACCGTGGTCCCATCCCAACACCGGCCAGGCGTCGGGAAAAGGAGAAGTCCACCCCCCAAAGAACAGCACTACGGCTATGGCGGAGGCAGTGAAGATGTTGGCGAACTCGGCCAAAAAGAAAAGGGCAAACTTCATGCCGCTGTACTCGACGTTGTACCCGGCCACCAGTTCTGACTCGGCCTCTGGCAGGTCGAAGGGTGTGTGGTTCGTCTCCGCCAAAGCCGCGGTGAGGAAAATGAGGAACCCCAAAACCTGGGGAGCAGGCAAACTGAAAAGGAACCAGTTCCCCAAACCCCCATCCTGCTGCTCCACCAAAGCCTGCAGGCGCAGCGTTCCGGCCACCAAAATAGGGCCGATGAGGGCCAAAATCATGGGGATTTCGTAGGTCATCAACTGGGCGGCGGAGCGCATGGCCCCCAACAGGCTGTATTTATTGTCCGAAGCCCAACCGGCGGCGATAATCCCGATGACCGCCACGGAAGTAATGCCCGCAATGTACAGGATGCCAATGTTCAAATCCTTGGCTATCAACCCCTCTCCCCGGCCAAAGGGCATCACCAGGTAAACCAAATAGGCCGGAATGAACACGATGGCCGGCGCAAGGGTAAACACCCACCGGTCGGCCCGCTGGGGAATCACATCTTCCTTCAGCAGCAACTTGAGGGCATCGGCCGGTGTCTGCAGCATTCCTTGCGGGCCGGTAATCATAGGGCCCAGGCGCACTTGGATCCAACCCAGGATTTTGCGCAGGAGGTAGACGAGGGTCAGGACTAAAACCATTATAAAGCCCAGAATGATGAGCGAGGCCAGAAAAGTGCTCACCCCTGGCACCCACTTTCTTGGCAAGTGCAATAGGCTCACAATGAAAGTTGCAATTTGCGTCAAACTCATCCGTCTATCTCCCCCATTACGATGTCCACACTCCCCAAAATGGCAATGAGGTCGGCGACCTTTACCTGGGTGATGCCCCTTCCTATCTCCCGGATGACGCTCAGGTTCACGAAGGATGGCCGCCGGATTTTCATGCGATAGGGCCGCTCTGAACCGTCGCTGACCATATACAGCCCCAACTCTCCCCGCGGCGATTCAATGGCCGTGTACACCTCCCCTGGCGGCGGTTTAATGGTTCGAGGCACCTTAGCCATATAGTCACCTTCCGGGATTTGCTCCCCACACTGGCGCAGGATTCTCACACTCTCCTCCATCTCCCGCACCCGGACCAAGTGACGGTCGAAACAGTCCCCCCGTTCGCCTACGGGAATGTCGAACTCCAGGCGGTCATAAACGGCATAGGGTTCCACCTTGCGCACGTCCCGCGGCACCCCAGAAGCCCGCAACATAGGCCCAGTGAGGCCGTACTGAATGGCCATCTCGCGGGGGATGCAACCGATGTCCCGGGTACGACGAATGAAAATCTCGTTGTAGGTCAGCAGGGCGTTGAGTTCCTGCAACATGGGCGGGAAGTAGTCCAGGAACTCTTGCAACCTCTCCAGCCATCCGCCGGGCAGGTCTGCCGCTACTCCGCCGATACGCAGGTAATTGTAGGTCAGCCGGGCCCCGCAGACCGCCTCGAATAGGTCCAGGATTTTCTCCCGGTCGCGGAAGCAGTACAGAAACGGCGTCTGGGCCCCCAAATCCAGCCCGTAGGTGCCGAAGTACACCAAATGGCTGGCAATGCGGTTCAACTCCGCCATCATGACCCGAATGTACTGCGCCCGCTCCGGCACTTCCAAGTCCATCAACTTCTCTACGGTCTGGACGTAAACCAAATTGTTGGACATAGAAGAGAGGTAATCCCAACGGTCAGTTAGGGGAATGCCCGCGGGGTAGGTTTTGAGTTCCGCCAGTTTCTCAAAGGACCGGTGCAGGAAACCAATGTCCGGGTCAGCCGCCCGTACCCATTCCCCATCTATGGTCAGAATCAGGCGCAGTACCCCATGGGTACTGGGATGCTGAGGCCCCATGTTCAGACACAATTCCTCCGTGCGCAGGTGAGGGGTTTCAGTACGCCGCATGTTGCAGTATCTTCTCCACCATAGTATGGGCGTCGTACTCGTAGTCCTTGCGCAAAGGATAGCCCTCCCACACCTCCGGCAGCAGAATCCGCCGCAGGTCGGGATGGCCCTCGAACACGACTCCCAGCAGGTCGTAACATTCCCGCTCGTGCCAGTTGGCAGTAG
>DTZQ01000538.1 GCA_012961305.1 Armatimonadota bacterium
GGCCCTGTTTCCCCAGGAAAACTTTCATCTTTGCTCCTCTGGGCTCTGTTTCGGTGCTGTCAAACACTACCGCTTGACACCCAGAGTTGAAACTCTGGGCTACTTCTACCAGGTCCCTGCCGGAGGATTCATTCGACTTAGTAGCCGCAGCCCCGTAAAATGCTGGGCTGGGAACCCAGGCAATTGCAAGTTATTTTCCCTAAACGTATTGCTCTCCCGTTTAAGTTTCACGGACCCAACCCTTCAGAAACGGGGTAGAAATAAGGGACAGCCCAGGAGAGGTGAAAACGGCCTCTTCCCTTGTACTTTCGAGCCGGTTGTGTTATCCTTGAGTGGGGTCACCATCCCCCGATGGAGGGTTGAGCCGGGGGAGAAGAAGAAATGGGAATGAGACAACGCCGTTGGGGAATGGGCTTGTTGGCTTTGCTGCTGGGCCTTGCCGGGTGTGCTCGGCGGGTTCCTCCTCCGCCACCCCCACCTGCTCCCCCGCCCCGCGAGGTCCCACTGCGCGTGCATTTCCTTGATGTTGGCCAGGGCGATGCGGTCCTCATCCAGACGCCGGAGGGGAAAAACCTGCTCTTAGACGGAGGGGAACGCGGGGCCGGAGGGACCGTCATCGCCTACCTGCGCCAGCAGGGCGTTACGGCGCTGGACTTGGTCATCGCTTCCCATCCCCACGAAGACCACATCGGGGGACTATTGGAGGTGCTAACGGCCTTCCCGGTCAAAACCCTTTTGGACAGCGGGTACGTGTTAGGCACCCCGACCCAGGAGCGGCTGCTGGAATTGGTCCGGGAGCGGGGCGTCCGCTACCGTTTGGGCCGTGCCGGAAACGTCATTCGGGCCGGGCCGTGCACGCTGGAAGTGCTGGCGCCGGAAGAACCGCTGCTGCACGATACCGAATCCGACGCCAACAACAATTCCCTCGTCCTGCGCCTAATTTACGGCCAGACTGCCTTTCTGTTTACCGGCGACTTGGAAGAGGCCGGGCGGCAACGCCTGCTGCGCCACGGACGGGAAGTGCGCAGCCAGGTGCTCAAAGTTGCCCATCACGGCAGCCGCAACGGCACGGATGAAAAGTTCGTAGCCGCGGTGCAGCCGCAGGTAGCCATCATCTCCTGCGGGGCAAACAACTCCTACGGCCATCCGCACCGAGAAGCCCTGCGAGCCCTCCGACTGGCCCAGGTGCACGTGTACACCACTCGGGACAACGGAAACATTGTGGTCACCAGCGACGGCCAGCAGATTGCGGTCTGCCCAGAGCGGGGAGGGGAACTCATCGTCCGCCCTCGCTTGCGGCCCTCGGCCGGGAAGTCCCCTTCGTCCTCACCTCGCCCGGCAGCGGAAAAGCAGGAAATTCCTCTGACGGGCAGATATATCGGCAACCGGAACTCGAAGGTGTTCCATGGGCCGGAGTGCAAAACCCTGCCCGCCCCCCGGAACCGGGTGCTTTTTCCCACCCGAGAGGCCGCGCTGCAGGCAGGATATAGACCCTGTCGCCGTTGCCAACCGTGATTTTGAGGATGCGGGGTTGGTTTACAGCACCGTCACCGACGGCGAGTGGACATTGGTCTACGGCGGGGAACTCGCGCCGCCGGAACTGTACCACCTTCCCTCCGCCCCCCGGCAGGAGCGAAAGGTGATGGCGGAACATCCCGAAGTGGCGACCGACCTGCATCGCCGCCACCTGGCCTTACTGGAGACCTTAGCCAGGGGAGCGACTGCGCCTGCGGCGCTTCTGGCCCGAGGGCCCTTGACAGAACGGTGGAGAGAGGATATAATCGGGGTGCAGGATGCACGATGCAAGATGTAAAGGTCTTCATCCAATAGTGGCGCGGTTTGACAAATTGCGCTACCTTTCCCGCCCACCGTAGGGACGCCTACAAACGCATTAGAGACAGACGGTGAGCGCACGGGGGCGAACAAATGGGGCACCGAAGTCATCGTGCGCGGTGGGCGTGTCGTCACAACTGAGTTCCAGCGGGGCAATGCCGTGATACCGCGCAATGGTTTTGTGCTCTCCGGCCATGGTGCCGCGCAACGGCAACTGTGGCCCCTCAAGGTCGGCGAGCGCGTTATGCTACAACGTATACGGGGAGGAGAATCACCATGAGAAAACTGCTGAGTCTGCTCATCCTTGCTTGGGCCGGAATGCTGATGTGCTGCCTCCTCATCAGCAGCCTCAGCGCGCCTAACCCCTCCAGCCCCGTTGACCTGACAGGGGAGCAGGCTAGATTGCGGCAGGAGTTGAAAGCCTCAGGGTTCAAAATTGTGTACGAGAGCAACCGCGATGGGAACTGGGAACTGTACCTGATGGATGCCGAGGGGTCGAACCCGGTGAACCTGACCCGAACCCCAAATGTAGATGAGATGTACCCGCACGCTTCGCCCGACGGCCGGAAAATTTGCTTCGTGGCGGACGAGGTTTACCAGACCCCGCAGGGGGAAAAGAAAATCAGGAACGTGTACTACATGAACATTGAGGGGGGAGGACGGACGAAAGTTGCCGAGAATGCCCGGCAGCCGTGCTGGAGCCCGGATGGAACAGCCATTGCCTACACTATGGGCAAATCAACGAAGTACACTACCCTGGATTACGCGACGCGGGGCATCTTCATTTACGACCTGAAGACCGGCCAGACCCGCCAGATACCCAATAAGAGCATCATGCATGCCTACAACATCGCTTGGTCTCCCGACGGCAAGTGGTTTGCCTATACGGTACACAAAGCCATGGGCTTCGGCCACGCAATTGTGGTCATGGACGTGGAGGGCGAGCGGATTTATCCCTTGAACATCGGGGGTTGCCGCCCGGATTGGTCGCCCGACGGGAGGAGGCTGGCCTGGGTGTTGGCCGATGATAAGATTGCCCTGGCCGATTTCGACCCGGAACGCTGTCGGCCCGGCGCGCCAATGCCGGTGAGGCTGGAGAATCAGCGGGTGGTGATAAGGGCCCCCGGCAAGAAGATGGAGGTCTACCATCCCGACTGGTCGCCCGGTGGGAAATACATCGCCTTCAGTTACGGACAGGGTGAGGAGATGGTGGGCAGGACGGGGACGTGGGATATTTACGTGGCTCGTGCGAGCGGAGGGCCTTGGGTACGCCTCACCAGGGATGGCAAAAATAACAAGGAGCCCGATTGGGTAAGTAGGCAGTGAGTCAGTGGTTAGTGAGGGAGAAAGGGACATGAGCGCAGGGTGGCGGATTATCCGGGGGGGCCTTTGGTTCAGCCTAATTTATCTGCTGGTGTACAACTGCACCTACGCGGGCATGTTGTTTGAGGGGACGTTCTTAGGTTGGGCTTCCTTCCAGGGACAGCGGCTGTTGAACATTCCGGGACATCGCTTCTTCGCCTGGCGCTACGGCTTGGAAGCGCTGTTTAACACCTCCCCGAACGTCCTCGCCGGCTACCGAATCGGGGTCGCTTTGGTCCTATCCTTCGTGCTGGGGTCGGTATGGGGTCTGCTGTTCCCGTTTTTCTCCCGCGGTTTAGGGCCGCGGGGGTCGGAGCCAGCGGATGAAGCGGATGCGCAGCCTTCGGAAGCGCGGGGGATGGCCATCGCTTCTGCGATGCTTGCCCTCGTGGGGACGGTGGCGTTTGGCTACCTTCTGGGTTTCCTGGCCGTCGTGTTCGGCAGCCTGGCCCTGAGACGCTCATCCCAGGGGGCGGAGAGGCGTTGGGCCTGTTTAGGCCAACTCTGGGGGGTTTTTGACCTGGTGGTCTGGACCATTGCCCTGGCCGTTCAAGTGGGTTGAGGGAGGAAGGGCATGTTTGGTGGGAAACATCGTTTGAAACACTGGCCAACGTTGGGTAGAGTGGCTGTTGTCGTCTTATGGTCTTTCTCTTTGGCTTTCGCGGGTTCAGGGAAGCCCACGGAGAGCCAGGCGGCAACGGGTTTAGTGTACCATGAGGATTACTTGAAGCATCAGACCCGGCCCGGGCACCCGGAACGGCCCGCACGCTTAACGACGGTGCTGGAGCACTTGCGGAAGAGGGGACTGTACCAGCGGTTGAGGCTTATCCCCCCACGGCCAGCCGAAATCGCTTGGATTGCTCAGGTTCACGACCGGGAGTACATTCGCCACGTGGAAGGGGTCTGCCGTCAGGGCGGCTTGTTGGACAGCGGCGACACGCCCGTTGGGCCTGGTTCTTATGCTGTGGCTCGACTGGCAGTAGGAGGAGTGCTGGCCGCAGTGGACGCGGTAATGGCGGGGCAGGTGCGCAACGCCTTCTGTCTGGTGCGGCCGCCCGGACA
>DTZQ01000539.1 GCA_012961305.1 Armatimonadota bacterium
GATTCCACCGGCCTGGATGTGGTGCTGAACCAAATCACCCGCCTGCAGGAGCGGGGCTACGATTTAGCCTTCTGCCTTCCTCCAGAGGCAAAGGACTGCATCTCACCGACCACCCTCCACCAAGCCCTGCCGGGAGTGGAAGTCCATACTCCCGCCACTCCAGCCGCCAGTGAAGAATTAGTCCATCGCTACCAGGCGTTAGTGGTAGCAACTTTGGACCGGATAACTGCGGCGCGGGTGGCTTCGACTCTGACGGAGACGGTAGCCAGTGCCCTGATTTTTCATGCCCTACAGCACCAACAACCGGTGGTGGCAGTGCGGGATGCCGCCGACCCGGAACTGTCTCCGCCGTGGCAGGGGCCGCACGCGGGGCCCCCGGCCCTGCGGCAGGTTTTAAGGGACACCCTCCAGCGGTTGAACGGCTTCGGAGTGCGGTTGGTCCGGGCGGAGGAACTGGCGGATGCAGTGGAGCAAGCCCTGTCTCCATCCCCGGCAGCGACGACTTCGCGGGGCCGGCCGGTGGTAACTGCGGCGGAAGTGGAGGTGGCTGAAGGGGAATTAGAAGTGGCAGCCAATGCTATTATCACGCCCCTGGCCCAGGATTTGGCCCGAGAGCGGGGGATAACCATCCGCCGTCGCCCCGCCTGATGCTGTTTCCGGGAGGAAATCCATTAGGGCCTGAGGGAGAGAAGGGGTTAGGTAAGCGAGAAAATGACCCTTAAGCGACCAAAGTTCACAGCCCTTCTGCTGAGTTTGCGCCCCCAACAGTGGGTGAAAAACATCCTGGTTTTCGCGGGCATTGCCTTCACCGGGCGTTGGAATTGGGCCGACGGCCGATATGCTTTGGGTGCGTTTTTGGTCTTCTGTGCCCTGTCCAGTGCGGGCTACTTGGTCAATGACGTGCGTGATTTGGAAAGTGACCGCCAGCACCCCCAGAAGCGACATCGTCCCCTCCCCGCGGGGGAGATAAGCGTGCCGGTCGTTCTGGTTTTGGCGGCTCTACTGACCGCTGGTTCCCTGGGAGGGGCCTGGGTGCTTTCGCGGCACGAGGGGGCCCTGTTTTTCGGTTTGACCGCCGGGACCTATGCAGCGGTGACCTTAGGCTATTCCTTTTACTTCAAGTCCAAAGTCATTGTGGACGTGCTGACCATTGCCGGGCTGTTCGTCCTGCGGGCCGTGGCTGGCTGCGTGGTCATTCCGGTGGCCATTTCGCCCTGGATAGTAATCTGCACCCTTTTGGGCGCGCTGTTCCTGGCGTTGTGTAAACGCCGCCATGAATTGCTGCTCTTGGGCGAAAACACTCCCACCCGGACGGTGCTGCGGGAATACTCGCCCCAACTATTGGACCAGATGATTGCCATCGTCTGTGCTTGTACCATCATGTCTTACTCCCTGTACACTTTTACTGCCGAAGCGGTGCGCCAGCACGCGGGGGAGCAGCCCTGGCTGATGCTGACCATTCCTTTTGTCATTTTCGGCGTCTTCCGCTACCTCTATCTCGTGTACCGCCGCGACATCGGAGGCAATCCTGAATTGATGTTCACCGACAAGCAGATGATACTCAACATCCTCCTGTGGATGCTATTGGTGCTTATCATCACTCGGTCTCGCCAACTGTAGCCTCACTTTGAGGAGGTGCTGCTTGAAAGTTTTCGTGGTCATTCCCACTTACAACGAACGGGATAACATTCGCCCGTTGTGCGAGCAAATTTTGGCCTTAGGGGGAGAATGGCAAATCGTGGTGGTGGACGATAACTCGCCCAATGGAACGGCAGCGGAGGTCCAAGCGTTGGCAGAGGAGACAGGGCGAGTGCACCTGCTGGCCCGGCCGGGGAAACTGGGTTTTGCCTCGGCGATTAAGGCCGGTTTCCGCTACGCCTTGGGACGGGAACCGGACTACGTGGTGGAAATGGACGCGGATTTTTCCCACGACCCGCAGTACCTGCCCCAGATGTTGGCCCGGGCGGAGGGGGCAGAGGTGGTCATTGGTTCTCGCTACATCCCTGGGGGTGGGACGCGCCGGTGGGGACTGCTTCGCCGCTGGCTCAGCCGGGGAGCCAATCAGTTCGCCCGATGGATGTTGGGACTGCAAGTGCACGACTGCACAGCCGGATTTCGCTGCTACCGCAGCGAGGCCCTGCGGCAGTTGGATTGGGAAGCCATTGCGGTGGAAGGCTATTCGTTCCTTATCGAAATGACCTACCGGTGTCAGCAGAAAGGCTACCGCCTGGCTGAGGTGCCCATTGTCTTCGTGGACCGACAGCGGGGCAAATCGAAGATTTCTCGGCGCATCATTGTTGAGGCTTTTTTTCTGGTGTTGCGCTTGGCCTGGGAGCGGCTCTGGCGGAGGTTTGCTTAGACCATGGCTGAGGAAGTGCTGCTAAACCGCTATGAACTGCACGAGACCTTGGGGGAAGGTCCGCTGTTTATCACCTGGCGGGCTTACGACCGAAAACAACAGTGTAAGGTGGTGTTGAAACTGCTGCGGCCGGCCTTGGCCATGAACGATGCCGCGGCCCGAACCTGCCTGGCGACGCTGGAAACTTTTCGTCAGCAAACTCTGCCTGGTTTTGTTCCCTGGACTGTCTGTGCCCGGGAGGGAGGCTATTACTTTTTCGTACGAGAGTACGTATCTGCAACCCCGCTGGCTGCTTGGCGGCGCTCGCGGCGCACTTTGTCCTGGCAGGAAGCGGTGAATCTCATCCTGCTGCTGACCGACCTGTTGAAACCGCTACATGAGCGGGGCTTGGTACATGGACACCTGCACCCGCGGAACATTTTTTTGCTGTCCAATGGACGGCTATGTCTGACCGACGCGAGTCAAGCCCTGGCCCAATTTCGTGCTTTCGGCCCCCCCGGTTCGCGGGCTGGCGACCCCCGCTACTTAGCCCCGGAACAGCGCAATGGACAGGCTCCTACCCCGCAGAGTGATTTGTTTGCTCTGGGGGCTATACTGTACGAATTGCTGACTGGTCAACCCCTCCGCACCCGTTCTCAACAGAGTTCCTCCGGGGAAACGGACACGGTAGCGTTGCCGGTAAAGTTGCGCTCCGGTTTGCCTCCGGCCCTTAACGAAATCCTCTTTCGAATGCTTCAACCCAATCCATCCTCCCGTTACCCCTCAGTGGAGGCTTTGGCAGAGGACTTGCGAGGGCTGAAAAGCCGGGTAACTGGAAGGATAACAGCGAGGAGGGAGGTAAAATCCCTGGCTCCTCCCTGGCCTTGGCGTGTGCTGCAGGGGATAGCCCGGGTGCTGTTGGTGCTGTTCGGCATTTTGCTCTTGACGGGCCTCCTTTTGGCGGCCGCGGCGGCGGGTGCGTACTACTACTGGGTGTCCACTATTCCCGAGGAGGTCATTGTGCCCGATGTGCGGGGCAAACCGGTGGCCGAAGCGCGGGAGTGGCTCGCGGAACTGGGCCTGTCCCTGCAAGTGATAGCGGAACAGCCCAGTGACCATGTTCCGGCCGACTGCATCCTTCGCACCCGCCCACCCGGCGGGCGGCACGTGCGGGCGGGGCGCAACATTCAGGCCATCGTCAGCACGGGCAAAGAACTGGTCACCGTGCCCAATTTGGTGGACCATTCCCTACCGCGCGCCAGGGTTTTACTGCGGCGGGTGGGACTGCGGGTAGGAACCGTTCAGCGGGTAGAAGACCCCTTTATTCCCAAAGATTACATCATCAGTCAATCTCCTCCTCCGGGGGTGAAAATGGTCAAGGGGAATACAGTAAACCTTAGGGTAAGCAAGGGGCCTCCAGAGGGAGAAGAGACCGCGAAGCCGCCTCCCTCATTGGCAGAAATGCCAGAGAAAAGGCGTTTAGGCACCGTTAAAATCGTCGTCCCTCCTGACCCCCGACTGCAACGGGTAAAAATCATAGTGCGGGATGAGGAAGGAGAACACCTCGTGCATGACCGATTGCACTACGCTGGCGACATCATTGAGGAGCCGATAGAAGGGCGAGGTGAGTCCTGGGTAGAGGTCTACTTGAATGATATACTGGTGGAACGCCGGCAGTTCTAATGCTCACTTGCCTTTGATTAAGTAATGGGGGAGGTGCGCCCTAACTCGACGGAAGAACCATGCCAACCTCCGATTATCACCAGGTCTGGAACCTAACGGAGATTCCAGATAAAGAGTTGGTCGCTCGCTGCCAGCAGGGGGACCGGGCGGCCTTCGACGAGATAATGGCCCGCTACGAATCCAAGGTGTACAACCTGGCCTATCGGCTCCTCAACAACCAAGATGATGCTTTCGACATCGCTCAGGAAGCGTTTATTCGCATCTATCGCGGTCTGTCGCGCTTTAGGGGCAGTTCTACCCTGTCCACCTGGATTTACCGCATTACCCTCAACCTATGCTTGGATGAACTGAAAAGGCGAAAGCGGCGTCCCTTGTCGGAAACCGAACTTCAGGAGGATGATACCCCAGAACCGCTGTTGGAGCGGGTGGTGGACGAAAACTCTGACCCCAATGTTGCGGTGGAATCACAGGCCCGGCAGGCTATTGTGCAGTGGGCGTTGACCCAACTGCCGGAACACCACCGGGCAGTAATAGTCCTCTACGATTTGGAGGGCCTTTCCTACACTGAAATTGCGGAGGTGCTTCACACTAACGTCGGCACGGTCAAATCGCGCCTCAACCGGGCCCGGGCGGCGCTGAAGGAACTTTTACAACCTTATCGGGAACTTTTTGAGTGAAAGAGGAGTCATAAACGGGCAGAGGCATGGGAATAGGAAAGGAAAGAATGAACTATGTGGAAGAGGAGAACTTGCCTTAATATTCGGGCCCAGTTTTCGGCTTGGTTGAACGGAGACCTGTCCTCCCCAGCCGCTGAACGGGTGCAGGAGCACGTGACAGAGTGTCCGGATTGCGCCAGGGAATTGGCAGAACTGGAATGGACCCTGTCCCAGGTGCGCCGTTTAGAGCCTTTACCCGTGCCGGAAGGGCTCCGGGCAGTCGTGCGGGCCCGTTTAGCGGAGGAAGTACATACCCCTGCTCGGGTGTTACCTAAGCAATGGTGGTTAGCCTTAGCAGGGGGAAGCATAGCGGCGGCGATTTGTGGCTGTTGGCTGCTTTGGCACCTGATTACCCAGCCCTTGCCCAGCCCAGAAATCAGTATTGCTCAGGCTCCAGAAGCGATACCGCAGCCGCCTGTTACCCGGAACATGGGAGCAGTTTCTCCCCCCTCCCCACAGGCCACTTCGCCCGGCAAAATGGCACCACCTTCACCGGAGGAGAAGGCCTCTAAAATGGCAGAAGCGATTCTGAAAAAGCCTGCGCGACCAATGGCGGTTAAAACTCGTCCCCTGAGACCGCAGCGGAAGCCAAAAGAGCCTCCTCAGAGACGCTCCCCCGTATCTCTAACCTCCAGCAGGACCCCGGTTAGTCCCTCCGTTCCCCCTAAGCGGACGGCGGTTGCGGCGGTCCGAGAACCAGTATCTCAGACGACTCTGTCCCTCCCTACCCAGCCAAGGGCTGTTTCCCCTTCCCTGCCGGACCGTCCAGAAGGCGGCCCAGACGCGGCAGAAATTCTGTCCCGGATGATGGCCTTGGTAGCCCTGGATACCCGCCGCTCTCCGGTTCCTTCATCGGAAACCGGGGAGGGATTAGCAATCCCCTCTATTTCCCTCTGGCCAGAGGAAAAGGAAAGAGGCCCGCTGGAGGCCCTTCACCAAGGTAGGTTCCTCCTACCCAGGGGACTACGGATGGCGCCGCAGCATGGTGGCTGGGAGCGGTATGCCGACCCAAGGGTTATCGTGGAGGTTTCGGAGGGGAAGTAAGGTATTTGACGAGGACAATTTCCCTTCCTCCGGCCAAGAAGTGAACTTCGTCCATAAGGCGGAGAATAATTAGCAGTCCGCGTCCACTGCCGTCGGCGTTGTCGCCCTGCAGGTGTAATTTGTCCAACATAGCCGTGCTATCGTAACCTCCGCCCTCATCCCGCACGCGGACTTCAACTCGGTCCTCCCACGTCTGGAACTCAATTACGACCTCTTTGCGCGCATCCAGCCGGTTGCCATGGACGATAGCATTGGAGACCGCTTCATGAACACAGAGGGCTAAATCCCGGGAGGGGTCCGAAGCCAGCCCCAAAGTTCGGGTTTCTCTTTCCACCCATTCCCGCACCTCGCGGAGGCACTCTAAACGACTGGGTATCCTAAGGATTTGTTCCCGTCTGCTACTCATGGTCAGGTTTCACGCTAACTGGGCAATAGCGAAGGACCGCTTGACCTCCCTCAGGCAAAGGCGGCGGCCTGCCCTCCTAAGTCCACAGTTTTCGGGCAATTTGACCAACAAACCATTTACAATGGCCAGAGGGCCATTACACTCAGAGATGAACTTATCTTGAGGAGTTATCGTTATTTCCGTGCCTGGCGGCAGGAGTTTAAGTTGACCTTCAATTTCTTCGCGGGAACCACCGATGATTTCGATGTCTCCCCGGCGGTTATCATCGCGCACCCGAATATACAGGGGGCGACCGATTTTCTCCTCCAGCAGTTCTGCCGTTTCGCCTTTGGGGCCCACCAGCCAATCGGCGACTTCGACGTGCACGCGCATTAAGTAGCAGGGCTGAGAAGTTAAGAAAACTGCTTCTGCCAGTTTATGTTCCGCTCTAATGGCCAAACTTTCTGCGGACAGCACCCGGCCTCGACCTTGACATCCCGGACAGGGTTCTGACACCCCGAAAACCAAACTGTTTCCAGTCCGCTTGCGGGTAATCTCCACCAGGGCCAGAGGACTGACGTGAACGATTTTAGTCCGCGCCCGGTCCCGCTCCAAGGCCCTTTCCAGGGCGCTGTACACCTTCACCCGGTCTCGGATGCGCTCCATGTCAATAAAGTCCACGATGATAATTCCCCCGATGTCCCGTAGCCGCAGTTGACGGGCAATTTCCTCCGCCGCCTCCAAGTTGGTGGTCAAAATGGTGTCGGCCAAACGGGTTGTACCTACATAGCGGCCGGTGTTCACATCAATGGCCGTTATGGCCTCGGTTTCGTCTATGGTTAAATAACCGCCCGAAGCCAGGGGAACCTCTCGCTGAAGTACCTTTTCCAGTTCCCGTTCCAGGTCGTATTCCAAGAACAAGGGACGCTCTCCGGGATGCAACTTCACCCGTTCCTTGAGGGCCGGATCCAGGGAGTCCATAATGTCCAAAATCTGCCGATAGTCTTCTTCATGGTCCACTATTACCCGGTCCACCTCCGCAGTGAAGAAGTCCCGGCAAATGCGGTAGATGATGGAGGCATCCTGATAAATGAGGGCTGGAGCCGAAAGTCGCTGGGCCTTTTCGTGGATTTCCTCCCACAGGCGAAGGAGGTATTCGAGGTCCTGGCGGATTTCCTCCTCGGTAGCCCCCTCAGCCTCGGTGCGCATAATGAGGGCCCGATGGGGAGGACAAAATTTCTCTCCCAAGGCCCGCAAGCGGTGCCGCTCCTGCGGGTCTTCGATACGCCGGGAGACGCCAATATGTCGGGCATCAGGGCCAATAAGCACTACGAAGCGTCCCGGAAGGGAAAGCCGGGTTGAAACGCGGGGCCCTTTGGAACCAATACTTGCCCGCTCGACTTGGACCAGGATTTCCTGGCCCTCTTTGACTAATTCGGTTATCGGGCGAGGACGGACAATTTTGCTGCCGGGGGAGGGGGGAGAGACTTCGGGAACAATGTTGGAGACGTAAAGGAATGCGTTTTTGGACAGGCCGATGTTTACGAAAGCCGCGTCCATGCCCGGCAGGACGTTTTCCACCCGGCCTTTGTACACATTGCCCACAATGCCACTCCCCCGCTCGGCATAAAAATCCACCAGTTGTCCCCCCTCCAAGATGGCCACTCGGGTCTCAAAAATACCTGAGTTAATGAGTATTTGCCGCGACATAGCCAGTTCTCCTATGGCTCCTCATATCCCAATCGGTCGCGGACCAGGGCTCGAGCCGCATCGTACACTACTTGCAGGGGCACTCGATGGGCCTCTGCTGCGGCCCGACAGGATTCATACTCGGGGGCCAAATTAACCACCCGCCCACCCAAACGCCCGATTTTGACCTCAACAGGGCCAAAGGGGGTCTCCACCCTCACCCATTCCCGTTCCAAATGCCGCCGCCGCACTTCCAACCACCGTAGCCCCAAAGTGCTGGTTTCCAGGAAGAGGATTTCGCTTAGAGTCTCTGCCCGCTCCGGCGGGGCCAGTACACTGAGCAGCACCGCCGGACGGTTTTTCTTCATCTGGATGGGGGTGAAATACACATCGGCCGCCCCGGCGGCGAAAAGCCGCTGTTGGACGTAGGTGTACAGTTCTGGGTTCAGGTCGTCCAAGTTCGTTTCGAGGAGGATTAGCCTCTCTTCCCCCACCTCAGCGGCCATCTCTCCCAAGAAAAGGCGAAGCACATTGGGAATGGGTTGGTCCCGCTTGCCAGCACCGTAACCGACGACCTCTGGAGTAAAAGGTGGGGGAGGACCGAACTGAGAAGCAATGGTAGTTATAATGGCGGCGCCGGTGGGGGTCACGGTTTCACCGGATACTGGACTGGGCACGGTGGGAATACCCCTCAACAGTTCTGCCACTGCAGGCGCGGGCACGGGCAAGGTGCCGTGGGCACATTCTACAAACCCCCGGCTGAAAGGAAGGGGAGAAGCATATACTTGCTCCACCCCCAACCACTCCAACCCCAACAAGGCTCCTACCACATCGGCAATGGCATCTATTGCTCCCACCTCATGGAAGTGAACCCGCTCCGGAGTGGTACGGTGGATTTTAGCCTCCACCTCCGCCAACCGGTGGAAAACCCGGCTACTGTGTTCCTTTACCCAGGGCGAAAGGGGGCTGTTTTCAAGGAGGTTCACAATGTCGGCCAAGCAGCGCCGGGGTTGTGGTTCCGGGGCAATGACTGCTACGGCCGTCGCAGCCA
>DTZQ01000540.1 GCA_012961305.1 Armatimonadota bacterium
GGTAGTTGCATCGGGGTGGAAGGGTGGTGGTTGCATCGGGGTGGCCCAGCGGTGGCTTCACTGCAACTCTACTTGGTCAATCTCTACCCAGTTGCCTGCCTGGCCGGGCAGGTCTAAACGCAGGGCGGTGATAGTGCCTTCCCAGCCCGGTTTGCCGCGCAGGGGCAGGACTATCCGCTGCCATTGGGGACCGGCCTCCACCCCCGCTACCACACTTCGCTCGGGAACGAATCCCTCGCCTTTCCGGGCCCAGAACAGTTGCACGCTTCCCGCGTCCCGACGGCTGCGCAGGTGAAGGACGCACTGGCTCACCTCTTCGGCCGGGAAGGGGAGGGGTGGAAAGCCTAAGTAGGGGTCTTCGCCGGTGACTACCACTTGTAGGGCTCCATTGGCTACCCGGAGGGGTTCTACGTCGTGCCAGGCCCGCCAGCCCTGAGGGGCCCGGTCGAAAGTCCAGCGCCGCCGTCCGCGCCGGGGGTCAGCCGGCTTCAGCCCCCGAACTTCCACCCGCGCCGCAAAGCCCTCCTCTGCCCGATGAGGCAGTTTGAGCAGCAGGCCACCTAAGGCCGCGCTGTACTCCCACCCTACCCCTGAAGTCTCTACCTCTTCCACCTGGGGCACCACTACCCCGTTAATGCTGACCATCTGCGGCGGAGAAACCCCCAACAGGGCGGCGTAACTGTGGGGAGCGAGGGGATAGGTCACGGTGAAGCGGGCATCGAAGGGGACCTCCCCCACTTCGGTTACCACGTCGCCCAGGGCTCCCCGACCGACGCGCACCCCGGCCAAATCCCCCACCGTGTTCAGGGCAATCAACTGCTCGCCGGCCCGGAACAGGCGCAGGTGCCCTTCGGGATGGCGGCCCTGCAGTTTGAGCAGGTCGTAGACCAAACGCTGGGGGCCCAGCATGAGGCCCCAGGAAATCGTCCCTTCGAGCATACTCCAACTGTCGGGATACAGGCCCAGGTAGTTGGGCTCGGTGCGCTGCTGGCGCAGGCCGCTGTGGATGATGGACTGGGCGATGCGCTGCCAGTCTAAGCGGTGGTCGTACTGAGCCAGGTCTAACAGCACTGCGGCGTACTCCAGCCCGTTCCATTGCACCACTCGGCCCAGCCAACTGTGGGTGTAGAAGGTGGCTCCGAAAACGGGAATGCTGCCGCCCTGCATGGGGGCCAGTTCCGGTTCCCCCGCCTGCCAGACGTAGATGAAAGGCAAGCCCGCCTGCGCCCAATAGACGGCCTTATCCAAGTATTTTCGCTCACCCGTTAGTTTGTAGCCCCAGAGGTAAGCGTCAGCCGTCCGGGCGGCTGCCAGCAGGTCCGGGGCGTGGAGGGGCACCTCCCAAGTCTGGGCTCCTCGGGGCACCCGA
Organism: Armatimonadota bacterium; assembly: GCA_012961305.1. Classification (GTDB taxonomy): domain Bacteria; phylum Armatimonadota; class UBA10988; order UBA10988; family DTZQ01; genus DTZQ01. The sequence continues at coordinate 1,370 of DTZQ01000540.1, forward strand.
AAGCGGTCAAGGAAAGCCAGCCCACGCCGTCCTTCCCGCAGCAGTTGCTCGTCAGCGGTCTGGGCCGCGGCCCGGAGGATGGTCCTTACCGGCTGCGCTCCCAGACCTACCACCGTTTCTCCCGCCCGGCCCAGGGACTTGGTGCGTTCCGTGGGCCGGAACACCCACTTCCCTTGGGGAGTTCGCTGCGCCAAAGCGGAAAGTCCTTCTTGGTAGGCCCGCAGCAGGGCTTCCTCTACCCCGCCAATGTGCAGGGCCAGGGGCAGTCCGTAGCCCTGATAGGCCCGTTCGCGGGCCTTCTGACGCAAATTGGGCACCGGCGAGTCGGCCCCCAGTTCGCCTTCCAAGAGCACGTAAAGCAACCCGGTGAGTGGACTGGGACTGGGAGTCCGGCCCCTCACTCCGCTCCAACCCCGGCCTTCCTGGTAGAGCATCTCCTCGAAACTGCGTAGGGAAAGGCGATACACCTCCTCCACCGGACGGGGCGCGGGCTGCGGTTCGGGCGGGCCGTAGTGGTCATACCAGACCTGTACGGCATCTAACACCTGAGCGTTGGGCTTCACTAAAAGGAAAGAGCGCAACTCTACCGGTTGGCCCGGCTGCAGGAGGAAGGGCCTTTGGGCCTGGGTGCCATTTTCGGGGATGTAATCGGGTACGGAGGGGAGCATCAGGCCCAACAGGTGGTTCTTCTGCTGCGAGACGAAGTTGGGAGAGGCGAAAATGGCCGTAGGCGAATCCTTGCCCGGCGTCCACTGCTGGCGCAGGTTCCACAGCAACCCCACCAGCACGCCCTCAGGCGAGGTCACCGCCATCAGCGGTACGGTGATGCGGTGGGGATGAGGGGTCAAGCGCAAGTGGTGGGGCGGAGCCAGGTCCCGGGAACTGGAGGAGCGCTCTTCAGCCTCCAAATACTCTAAGCCGGGGAAAAGGGCCTGGCGCTTGTAAGCCCCGAAACTGCCGTCGCCAGCCAGCAGCATAGGCCCGTCGAAGCGGTAAAGGGCCGCCGGCGCCTGGCAGCGCAGGATGTAGGTGGTTTGGAACAGATAGGGATTGGCAGTGGGGGCAAAAAAGGCCTTAAATACCCACTCGCGGTGGAGGTTATCTTCCCATCGGGAACGGAACTCCAACAAGAGCCGGGCGTCAGGCTTGGTCGAAAACAGGACTTCCTCGGGGAATATTTTGCGTCCGAGCAGGTTCTCTCCTTCTGCGTAAATCAGGTAACTGAGGTAAGGCGTAGTGGCCGCCCGGAACCAGCCGGCGCCAGTACGGGCGTAGAGGAAGAGAGGCCCATAGCCGTAGGGATTGCGGGGGATGATGAGCCGGGCGTTGCGCGAGGCCAGGAACACCGTGCTGTCCTCCAACTGGCCGGCGGGGGAGGCCCGCATCCAGGCATCAGTGTCCAGAGAGGTTAGAGCCTGGCTGGCCAGGACATCCACCGGTCCCCGCACCGGAGGAGCATCGGGCGAGGCCACGGAAACAATGGCCTGTCCCACTGCAGGAGCAAGGGCGTTTACCCGAAAGGCCAATTGGGCTTTCTGGCCCGGCCGCAGGGACTCCAGTTCCAAGCGGGACGGCTCGGCCCGCCAGCCGCCTGGCAGTTCCAGAGAGGCCTGCAGGTTGGTTACCGTCTGGCCTCCGGTGTTGCGCACCTGGGCTCGCACAACGTTGCCGTAGCCGGCGATGGTAACTGCCCGGTCCGTGTGCACACTCAGCAAACTCAACTCTGGAGGGCCCAAGGGCACGTCGGAGAGGGCTAAGGAGCGCAGGATTATGGGAGTAGGCCCGGGACCTTTCCGTCCCTTCCACTGTAGGCGCAGACCCGTAATTTCCCCCTTCCACTGCTCATGTTCCCCCACACAGAAGTTCACGTAACGGCCCTGGGGAGCCGCTGCTACCGGCAGGGACACGCTCCGCCGGGGGGAATAGTCCTCGGTCGAGGTACGCCATTGGATGGTCAACTCTAAGGGCTGGGAAGTTTGCAGTTGTACACTTACCCAGGGTAGCAGAGGCGCATCCCAGGAGAGTCCAGCGATTTGCCAAGTGGGGCTTTCCCCCAGACCGACCAGTTTCATGCCCATGGGGGTGCGGGCAAAGGCCGTAAGGTCTCGCTTGGGCATGAAACCCTGCCGTCCCCGGCGGAAATCCCACCCCGGCCCGGGGTGGAACTCTTCCGGCAGTTCCAAGATGCGGATGTAGTCAATGACAATGACCTGTCGCCGGCCTTGCAGGTCCGGGGGGTCGAAGCGCAGGCGGGTGATGCGCCCCTGCCAATCGGGGACTACGTTGTACACGTGGAACTGGTGGTCCCCGACCAGAGAAAAGGCCACTTCTTTCCCGGCTACAAACCCTGCATCGCCTCCCTCAACGACATCCGTCCAGAAGAACTCTGCCGTGCCGCTGTGAGAACAGCGGGCCCGCAGGGAAATGTACTGGCGAGAGTTCCCCTGGAGTTCAAAACTGGGGCCCCGGCTACTGTGGATGTAGGGGTCATGGCCGGTCACTTCGATGACCATCTGCCCCTGGCGATGCAGTAACGGGGCGACTGAATGGGCAGCATACCATTCCTCCAGACTGCGCTCGAAATCCCACTCTTGCAGCAGGCGGCCCGGCATTTCCGCCGCTGCCGACCCGCCCACTAAGAGCAGCACGGTCAATAACCTCAGCCCGGCCCTTGGCATTAGTGACCTCCTGATACAGGTCATACCCCCTTTCACCGCAATACAGCCACCCCTGGCCACCCCGATGCAGACCACGCTCCCCCCATCGCAATACAGCCACCCCGATGCAGGCCACGCCCCCCCATCGCAATACAGCCACC
>DTZQ01000541.1 GCA_012961305.1 Armatimonadota bacterium
ATCGCCCGGCGATACGTTACGGAGTCCTTTTGGAGTCAGGGGCTTTAGCCCCGTTGAGACAGGCAGGAGGGCGCTAAAGCGCCGGAGAGGGAGGAGTGCCGTGCCGGGCTTGGCATATAATGCAACTTTCTGGTTGCTCGTGGTGTCCTCAACGGCGGTTGGGGCTACAACCCTGGAGCGAGGCCCCTCGCCGGAGGTAGAGGCGGAAAATCAGCCGGAGTTTGTGGAACTGTACCGCCTGCGTCTGGTGAACGTGCGCGGGGGAGAAATTGCGGTTAGTACGAACGGCGGAGGGGATTGGCAGGTGTTGGGCCGGGTGCTGGTGCCCACGGAGCGGGTGGACCGCAGGGGGTTTACCGCCAGCAAGTGGGCTCCCATCGGCACGGTGTGCGCGACTGCGGTGAATGCTCTGCACCTGAAGGCTGACCATAACGAGCGGGACGACCGGGGAGTGGTCTTCAGCCTGGTGCCCCAGGAGGCTGGCCGCCCCGATTATCGGTCAGGGGCCAACCCGACGGCCTCCATTTATACCGATATTCCAGCGGGCACGGGCATCTTTGGCGGAGGCTGGGCCCCCTTCGTAGGCAACCCCATTTTCCTGGAGCGGGAGGAAGGTTTGGAAGCCCTTCCCCGCGGTTACGTACCGCGCCGGGGGGATGCGCTGGTCATCCTCGTTCAACGCCCGGCCAAGTACCCCTGCGAAATTGTGTTCGAGAACCGTTTTGGAGGGCTAATTACCCTTCGCTACTCCGACCTCCAGCAGAAAGTCATTGGCCAAGTCTTGCGCCCCGTTCTGGGCATAGGCCGCTTCGCGGGCACCCGGTTCGCGGCTAAGGGTCGCCTGCGGGCTAACCATCCAGGGGTGATTGACATCTCCACCTCTCCCGTGGGACAAGTCGGGGGGTTCCAAATTGTTCCGGCCAACCACGCCATGAGCCCTGAAACTTGGTACGTGCGGCAGTACACCCAATGGTTGGTTGTGGGCCCGTTGAACGCCCTCGACCCCTCCTGGGAAGGGGTAGCCCCGCTGTTTTCGTATTTCCTTCAACCCCGCTATGCTCCGGACGACCTGCGTTCTTTAGGCCGACTGGTGCGCCGGGTACAGGTACAGGTCAAATTGAGGGGTCAGGAAGGCTGGCAACTCATGCCCCAACGGGTTGCTCCGGCTGACCCCAACGCGCCCCTGCCCGAGGAGGCTTACACTGCTCTGAAGGAGGTAACTCATATTCGCATCCTGCTTCCCCTTTTCGATTCGGAGTATCCGCCTTGAGCGTTTATTTTACTCTGCCCTTAACTTTAGTACCAGGGGGCAATTGGGAAATTGGCAATTAGGGCAACGGGGCAATCTTTACCAGTACTGAAGACTGAGGGACTCGGTACTCACAACCCAGTCCTCAGTCCTTTAAGCCAGTTGCTCCCGCGTCATTTAACTCAGCCGGAAAATGCGCGTCTATCTCCACCTGTGGGAACAATCATCGGCCTGGCAAACCCTCGGCGGGCGGCTGCAGTACGAGGTTGGGCCGCACGCGGCCCTGGGCCTGCCTCCCGCTGCGCGGGCGGGAGTTATCGCGGCGCTGTACCGACGTTGGCGGCGGCCAGCCCTCCTCATCACTCTTAGCCGCGAAGAGGCGGAGACGGCCTATTCTGACCTGTTGGCCTTCTTCGCTCCCCCCGAGGGGAGGGAAGTCCCAGTCCATTTGTTCCCCTCCCTGCCCACGCTGTTGTACGAAGGGGTGGAACGCGACCGGGAAGTGGTCGGCCAGCGTTTGGCGGTGTTAGAGGGCCTCTTGCGCGGTGAGCCGTTATTAGTGGTCACCCCCCTCAGTGCTCTGCTGCACCATACTCTACCCCGCGACCAGTTGGCCGGTACGGATTTAGTCCTGCGGGTGGGCCAGGAATTGGCCCCGGAGACGTTGGCCCAACGGCTAACCGAGTTGGGCTATCAGGCCCATGACCCGGTGCTGCTGCCGGGCCACTACTCCCGCCGAGGAGGCATCGTGGACGTGTTTCCCGTCACCGCACCCCACCCGCTGCGCATTGAGTTCTTCGGCGATGAAATCGAATCCCTCCGCACCTTCGATGTGAACTCCCAGCGGTCGTTACAGCCGCAGGAATCGTTTACCGTCACCGTTTCCCGCGAGGCCCTACACGGACGGCTGGCCTCGCCAGAGCACCTGACGGCCATTAAAAGGGCATTGGCCAGGCAGGAACGGGCCCTGCGGGAGGCCGGGCGAGATTTGCAGGCGGCGCGCTTACGGTCTCAGGTGGAGGAGGACTTAGAGCGGTTGGAACGGGGGGAGTGGTTCGACGGCTTAGAGCACTACTTGCCGTACCTGCACCCCGAACCGGGCACCCTGTTGGACTACCTGCCGCCGGAGGGATGGGTGTTCGTATTCGACCCCGACCGCCTGCCGGAACGGGCGGTGCAATTGAGGACCGAAATAAACGAGGTGTACCGCACGCGGGTGGAACGGGGAGCCCTGTTGGCCCTGCCGGGCCCTCCCTACCTCCCCTTTGACCCCTCCTCGCCTCCCTGGCAGGGCCGGCCTACGGTGCTTTTTGCCGCCGGTGAGCCTCCCCCGGAGGCTACCTCCGCCGTGGAGTTTCCGGCCACAAAGGCCCCTGCTTGGGCCGGGAAGTTTGACCAACTGGTGGAGGAACTGCTTCGCCTGCGCCGGGAGCGCTGGCGGGTGGTGGTGGCTACCTATCAGGCTAACCGCCTGCAGCAACTGCTGACCAGCCATCGGTGGGGCGACGTGCTCCTGGCCGAAGAGGGGTTAGTGCCCCAGCCGGGCCAGGTGGCTGTGGTGGGCCAGCCGCTTTCCGGCGGGTTCTACTTGGCCGACATCCGTTTGGCCGTATTCACGGATGGGGAAATTTTCGGGGGGCGGAAACGCTGTCGCTTGCCCACTCGCCGCTTGGCGAAGCGGGAGAGTACCGCCCTGGCCTCCCTCACCGAGTTGGAGGTGGGCGACTTGGTGGTGCATGTCAATCACGGCATCGGGCGATACATGGGTTTGGTGACCAAAAACGTTGACGGGGTAGAGCGGGACTATCTGGCCATTCACTACGCGGGGACGGACAAACTTTTCGTGCCGGTCACTCAACTGGACCGGGTACAGAAGTACCTGGGCCCGGACGACGAGGAACCGCCTCTGGACAGGCTTTCAGGCAATCGGTGGGAGCGCACCAAGCGGCGGGCCCGCCGCTCCGCCCTGGAGGTGGCTCAGGAACTCCTTGCACTCTACGCCCGTCGCCAGCAGGCCGAAGGTTATGCCTTCTCTCCTGATACGGACTGGCAACAGGAGATGGAAGCGGCTTTCATCTACGAGGAAACGCCCGACCAACTGCGGGTGGTGCAGGAAGTAAAGGCGGATATGGAAAGGCCGCGTCCCATGGACCGGCTGCTGTGCGGCGACGTGGGCTACGGCAAAACGGAAGTGGCCATTCGCGTCGCCTTCAAAGCCGTGCAGGACAGCAAGCAGGTGGCCGTATTGGTGCCTACTACCGTCCTGGCCCAACAGCATTACAACACTTTCACCGAACGCCTTGCGGCCTATCCAGTGGTCATCGAAATGCTCAGTCGTTTTCGCACCCCGAAGGAACAGCAGGACATTTTGAACCGTCTCTACGCCGGGCGGGTGGACATTGTCATTGGCACCCACCGCCTCCTGCAAGACGACGTGCGGTTCAAAGACCTGGGCCTGGTCATCATTGACGAGGAGCACCGTTTCGGCGTGCGTCACAAGGAACGGTTGAAGCAGTTGCGGCTGGAGGTGGACGTGCTGACTCTGACCGCCACGCCCATTCCGCGCACCCTACATTCGGCCCTCATCGGCATTCGCGACCTGAGTTTGCTCGCCGACCCGCCGGAGGGGCGCATGCCCGTGGAAACTTACATCTTGGAACGCAACGAAGACGTGGTGCGCGAAGCCATTCTTCGGGAGTTGGAACGCGACGGGCAGGTGTACGTGGTGCACAATCGGGTGCGAACCATCCATCGGGCGGCGGAATGGGTTCGTCGCTTGGTGCCCCAGGCCCGCCTGGCCATCGCCCACGGCCAACTGCCGGAGTACGAATTGGAACAGGTGATGTTTGACTTCTACGCGGGCCGCTACGACGTGCTGGTGTGCACCACCATCATTGAAAGCGGGCTGGACATTCCCAACGTGAACACGCTCATTGTGGACGAGTGTGAACGGTTGGGTTTGGCCCAGTTGTACCAACTGCGGGGGCGGGTGGGACGTTCCAACCGCCAGGCCTATGCCTTTTTCCTCTACCGCCCACGCCAGACCCTCACCGCGGCAGTGGAGCAGCGGTTAGAGGCCCTGCAGGAACTTACCGAGTTGGGTTCGGGCCTGCGCCTGGCCCTGCGGGATTTGGAGATTCGCGGGGCGGGGAACCTGTTGGGGCCGGAACAGCATGGGTTCCTCTACGAGGTCGGCTACGAAATGTACACCCAGATGCTGGCCGAAGCCGTGCTTCGGCTGCGAGGGGAGGAAATAAAGCCGCGGTTGGAGGTGGAAATAGACCTGCCCGTAGAGGCCTACTTGCCAGAGGACTACATCCCCAGCGCGAAGCAACGCCTTGACCTATACCGGCGCCTGGCCACCGCGACCGTCCATGAGGAAATTGACGATTTGGCGGAGGAAATGCAGGACCGTTTTGGCCGCCCGCCCGAGCCGGCCCAAAACCTCCTTCGCCTGCTGCACCTGAAGGTGGACGGGGCTCGCGCGGGCCTGCGGGCCATAGCCTTCTCCCCAGGGAAGAAATCGGTAGTGGCTGAGTTCCTCCCCACCCGCATCCTTTCCCCGCGGGACATGCGCAATTTCGCCCAGGCCCTCCGGCGCACCTATCAGCATCTCCCCGGTGCCCCCCTGCGCCTACAGCGAAAGCGAATACAGGTTCCCCTGCGCGTACCGACCCCTCCGGCTATCCTCCGGGAAGCGGAAACACTGGTCAAAAGGCTGATAAACGTGGAGGCCTGATAAACTGCGGTTGACCTTCTGAGCAAGGAGTCAAGGCTTTAGCCGGTCAGTGCCCACAGGTTGGATTGGCCCTCACCCTCTGCAGGAGAGGGGAAACCTCAGGCACTCACTTCTTACTTCCCTTTCCCACTTGTGGGAGAGGGGCCAGAGGTAAGGGCCAACGAAGTTTGGTCAACCTGTCAATACACCCGGCGGCGACGCACGCGGCGCCCCCGTCGTCGCCACCAGCGCCAGGGCCAGCGCAATCTAAGCCCTTTGAGGTAAACAATCGCCCCCAGCAACCCGCCCAGAAACGTCCCTCCAAAGAAACCAGGATGATTGCGGAAAATACGCCATACCCGGGCAGTGACGCGGGTGAGGTTTAACCATATATTGGAGGCAAATTCGACGAACCGCCTTTGTATGCGGGTAATGGGGTCCGGCTCTGGAGAGGCGGTGACTGGGGCAGCAGGGGAGATTGCATCGCCTTTTCCCGGGGGAGTGGAAACAGGGACGGAGTTGGGCAAAGAGCGAACGGCTGGGGTAATTAAGGAACCGGCTAAAGCGCCAATAAGGGCTCCTCCCATTACGTAAGCATATAACCGCTGGAATTTCACCCGCCACCATCTACGGCGAGAGCGCGAACGATGTTTGCGCTTCTCAACGTGCCGCCGCTTGTGACTCCAGTCCGCGCCGCAGTAGGGGCACTTGTTCAAACCTTTCCAGATTCTCTGCCCGCAGTAGCAGATACGAAACTGGCTGCGCCCGCAGGCTGGACAGTGTTCCGAATCCTCATCTAAGGTCGCACCACAGCGGTAGCAGACATTTTCCTCCGTAACTTCACCCATCGGTAGGGAACTCCACATAAAAACCTAACTCGACAAGTCAAAATTAGACCCAGAAAGGAAACCCCACATTCCAACGGAAGGTGGTTCCGTCCTCCCGCCTTGAAGTGGGTCGGGGCTACTACTAAACCAACGGGAGATGGTTCCGTCCTCCCCGCCCAGAGTTCAAACTCTGGGCTACTTTTACCAAACCAACTGAAGTTGGTTGAGTCGGTTTC
>DTZQ01000542.1 GCA_012961305.1 Armatimonadota bacterium
CCTCCTCAAGGGGCACCAGGTCCATGCCGCAGATGGGACATTCCCCCGGCCGGTCGGACACGTAGGTGGGATGCATCGGGCAGTGGTAGCGGGCGGTTTTTTCTCCGGGGGAGATGGTAGTTTCCTCCTCAAGGGGCACCAGGTCCATGCCGCAGATGGGGCATTCCCCCGGCCGGTCGGACACGTAGGTGGGATGCATCGGACAGTGGTATTGGGTCACTTTGGCCTCGGCCTTGGTGGTGGGCCCGGCTCCCCGGCGGCCCCAGAAAGCACCGCTGGCGAAACCCATTATTAGCAGCCCCACTCCTAAAATCACCAGGGGCCAGGAAAGCCGCGGGGGGTTTTTATCCTTCCTCAGGCTCATGTTCCGCCTCCTCCATTTCCTCCAGCCGCCGGCCGACCACAAACTCCAACTCGGCCAGGGCCTTTTCGTGGTCGGCCAGGGCCCGATAGTAGCCGATTTGGAAGTTAAACAGGGCAATTTGGTTGTTCAGCAGGGTGATGAAGTCCACCTTGTCCACCATGTACCCGGCTCGGGCCGAGGCCAGGGAGAGTTCAGCCTGGGGAATGAGGCCGGTGGAGAACAGTTCGATTTGGTCGTGGGTCTGCTGGAGGCGGGCCACCAGGTCGCTGATTTTGAACTGAATGGTGTTCCGCAGGGCCTCCAAAGTGCGCTGGGCCTGCTCCCGCTGGGCCTCGGCAGCCCGAATCAGGGGCCACTGTTTGCGGCCCGTGCGCACTGGCAGGTTGGCCGTTACCCCCAAGGTCAGAAAATCCTCGCCAGCCACCGGGTCCATGGCCAGGGCCTCTCGAAAACGGTAACCCAGGCTCACGGTGAAATCAGGCTTCAAGTCCTTGCGGGCCAGGTGCATTCGGGTGTCCATCTGGGCTAAGGTGTGCTGCTGGTATTTCAGCAGGGGCCGCACCCGCAGGGCCAACTGCTGCAATTCCTCCACCTCCCGGTCAAAGGGCGTTTCGGTCAACTCTCCGGGAGCCCCGACGGGAGCCTGGGGGGGACGATACAGCAGGGTGTTCAGTTGGGCCTGGACCGTAATTCGCCGCTGGCGCAGTTTAATGAGGTCGTCCAAGATGTGGGAGACTGCCACCTGGGCCCGCAGTACGTCCTGCTGTAAACCTTTGCCCACGCTGTATTTGGTCTCCGCCAACTTGGCAAACTCCCGCAGCAGGTCTCGGTTAGCCTCGGTGATTTGGATGGCCCGGTCCAGGTAGGCCAGTTCATAGTAGGTCTGTTTGACCTGACCGATGATTTCCCGCGCTTTGTCCTCGTACAGCGCGGCAGTGGCCACTGCGGCTTGGGCGGTGGCCTCTTCCCGCAGAGCCAGTTTACCCCGCGCCGGGAACTTCTGCATGAGCAGCAACTGGAGGCCGGTCATGGGCGTGCGGTTGAAGGCCAACCGGCCCAGGGGCAGGTTGGAAAACTGTACCCCCAGCAGAGGGTCATCCAGAGTGCCGGCGGCGGGAATGGCCTCGGTCAGGGCCAGAAGGCGATAGCCCAGGGCTTGCAGTTCCGGGTTGCGGTGCACGGCCCAGGCCGTCAGTCGGTCCAGGGAAGACAGGTCCAGCGGCTCGGTAGGTGACAGTTCCGGCAGTTCCACCCCCAACTCCCGCAGTTCCGGGGCCAGTTCCTCCAGCAACCGCTCCAGCCGTTCCCGCACTCCGGGCGGGGCCTGCTTCAATTTCTCCCATTGAGGAGGGCGGGGCCGCCGCAACCGCAAGGCTCCGGGGGCTTCTGCGGCCGGTTCCAGAGCCTCCAGCACCCCCAGCCGTTCCAGAACCCGCTGGACCATCAGGGCTACCTCGTAGCGAGTGATGGGCTGGGAACCCTTGAAGGTGCCGTCCGGATAGCCCTCCACCAGACCCAAGGCGCTGAGTTCCCGCACTGCTTGATAGGCCCAGTGGTTGGGCGGCACGTCGGGAAACATCCCCGCCCTGGCCCCCCTGGCCGCGAGAACCCAGACCAAACTCCCTATTATCCACCTGTGTTTCATACTTCTCCTGCTATTTGCTTTTCTGACGGTGTCCTCTACCCGGGCCGGGCAGATGCCCTTAGCCGTCCGGTGGAAAGCACATTTTCCACCTACAATCCCTTACAATTAAGCCAGACTCCGCTGTGGTCATTGGGTTCCCTAAATTTTTTTGGCCCCAGGGGTTGACAGAGTTGCTTTTCCGTGCTATAATATCTACAAAGTTGATAGACTTTATGGATAAAGGGGAGGGATGCCCGATGAAACTCTCCACGAAAGCACGCTATGGAATGCGGGCCTTGGTGGATTTGGCCCGTCACTATGAGAATGGGCCGGTGGCGCTCAAAGACATCGCGGAGCGGCAGGGCCTGTCCAAGAAGTATCTGGAGCACATAGTGGCATCCCTCCGGGCCGCGGGCTTTGTCCTGGCCCTCCCCGGAGCCCACGGCGGCCATGTCCTCGCCAAGCCGCCCGCCGAAATACAGGTGAGTGAGGTTTTGAAGGTGTTAGAAGGTTCCCTCGCCCCTGCGGAGTGTTTGGAGCATCCCGAATGCTGTGACCGGACCAGTTTCTGCGTGACCAGAGACCTGTGGGAGGAGTTACACCAGGCCATGGCCCGGGTGTTGGAGGCGACGACTTTACAGGATTTGGTGGAACGCGAGCGGCAGAAGGCTCAAAAGCGGGAGGCCATGTACTACATTTAACGCTCAGAGGGGAGTAAAGGCAGAGCAATGAAACGCGGTAAGGAAGATCGTCTAAGGGCCGAGATTGAGCGGCTTAAGCAGGAACGTAAGGCCATCATTTTGGCCCACAACTATCAGCCGGGAGAGGTACAGGACCTCGCCGATTATGTGGGCGATTCTCTGGGCCTGAGCCAGCAGGCTGCCCGGACCGACGCGGAAGTCATCGTCTTCTGCGGCGTGCATTTCATGGCCGAAACAGCCTCTATTCTCTGCCCGGAGAAGACTGTACTCATGCCCGACCCCACCGCCGGCTGCCCTATGGCTGACATGGTAGACGTGGAGGGCCTGCAGGCCCTGAAACGGGAACATCCTCAAGCCCTGGTGGTGGCTTACGTCAACACCACTGCAGCGGTGAAGGCCGAAAGTGACCTCTGCTGTACCTCGGCCAATGCGGCCAAGGTCATTGCTTCCCTGGAACCGGAGCGGGAGATAATCTTCGTCCCGGACAAGTATTTAGGCCAGTACACCGCTTCCCAGTTGGGCGACTCCCGAAGGTTCGTGTTCTGGAACGGTTTCTGCCCCAGCCACGTCCGCATCCTGCCAGAACACATCCAGCAGCAGCGGGCGGAGCATCCCGAAGCCCTGGTCATGGTCCACCCGGAGTGCCTGCCAGAGGTCACGGCGCTGGCCGATGAAGTTCTGAGCACCAGCGGAATGTGTCGGGTGGCCCGGGAAACAACCCGCCGGGAGGTCATTGTGGGGACGGAAACAGGCATCTTGCATCGCCTGCGCCGGGAGAACCCGGACAAGCGTTTCTATCCGGCCACAGAACTCTGTGTCTGCCCTAACATGAAGAAAAACTCTTTGGAGAAAGTGCTGTGGGCCCTGCAGGAGATGAAATACGAGGTGAAAGTGCCGGAGGAAGTGCGGGTGCGGGCTTGGGCCGCGGTGGAACGCATGTTGGCGGTGACTTAAGTCGCTGGATGCAGGATGCCAGCATCAAGCATCCAGTATCGCGGTGGGGAGAGGGGGGTATCTCACGCATCACGGTCTCAACGAACGAGAAAGCGAGGAAGCAATTATGGAAAGACGGCCTAAAGTTCTGGTGATTGAGGACGACCGCGACATGGTGGAGGCGTTGCGGAGCACTTTGGAGATGGCTTCTTATGAGGTGATTGTGGCCTACGGGGGACAGGAAGGCGTCGAGAAAACCAGGCAGGAAAGGCCCGATGTCATCATCCTGGACCTCATGATGCCGGAGAAAGACGGTTTTGTGGTTTGTCAGGAATTGAAGAGCGATCCCGAATGTGCGGACATTCCCATTCTGGTGCTCACCTCCATCGCCGACCATCTTTACCACACCCGCTACGCCCAGAGCATGGGCTTGATGCTGGAAGCCGAGGACTACATTGACAAACCGGTGCAGGCCCAACAGTTGGTGCAGCGGCTGAATCAACTGCTGGCCCGGCAGCGAGCCTGAGGTTGAGGTGGGGAATAAAGACTGGCGACAAAGGGATGTTGCCCTAACCCCCGTCCCCTGCTTGCAGGGGATAGCCCCCGTACCCGGGGAGAGGGAGATGGGTTACCGAACCCGGCCGTCAAATCTCATGGGTCCCGAATGAACGGGAAAGGAGAAAAAAATGGCATCCTCAGCAACGAGCATAACTCCCAATGCCTCCTTTCTGCGCGAGGTCGAGGAGGCCAGCGGGCAGAAGATTTCCCCCTGTTATCAGTGCGTTAAGTGTTCCAACGGCTGTCCGGTGAACTTCGCCATGGACTTTCTGCCCCATCAACTCCTGCGGATGATACAGGTGGGCCTGAAGGAAAAGGTGCTGCAAAGTTCGACCATCTGGCTGTGCGCTTCCTGTGAGACCTGCACAACCCGCTGTCCCAACGATATTGACCTCGCCGGACTCATGGACATCCTGCGGCAGATGGCCGTCCGGGAAGGGGTCCCGCTGGGGCAGGAGAACATCTTACTTTTTCACACCCTTTTCCTCTCCGCCATTCGGGCCCGGGGACGCCTCTACGAAGTGGGATTGATTGGACGGTACAAACTGAGGAGCGGCGCCTGGCTGCAGGACCTCGCCTTGGGCTGGGAGATGTTCCGGCGGGGCAAACTGAAACTGCGTCCCAGTACGGTGCAGAGTCAGGAGCAAATTCGCGCTATTTTCGCCCGAGCGGCGGAAAAGGGCCAGAGTACTTGTTTACCGCGTCTGAATGCACCGCAGAGACCCGGGGGAAGTCGGGAAACGCGGTAAACTACGGAATTAGAGGAGACGGACCGTGGAGTTTTCCTATTATCCGGGCTGTGTCCTCCATTCGACGGCGTGGGAATATGACGCTTCGCTCCGGGCGGTGTGCGAGCGGTTGGGCATCCGCCTGTGGGAATTGGAGGATTGGAACTGCTGTGGGGCCACTTCGGCCCACAGTCTCAACGGGGAACTGGCCCTGCTGCTGCCCGCCCGCAACCTGGTCATCGCTGAACAGCAAGGCTTAGATTTGCTGGTGCCCTGTGCTGCCTGTTACCATCGCTCCAAGGCTACCGCCGTCCTGCTGGCTACCGACCCCGCCGCCCGGGCGAAGGTTGAAGAGGTGTTCGAGCAGCCCTACGAGGGGCGGTTCCAAATCCGCCATCTCTTAGAAGTGCTCGGAGAAGAAAGTACCTTGCAGCAACTGCGGGAACGGGTGCAGCGGCCCCTCACGGGCCTGAAGGCGGTCTCCTACTACGGCTGTCTGCTCGTGCGACCGCCGAAAGTGACCGGCGCGGCAAACTACGAGGCCCCAGACAGCATGGACCGCATCCTCGCCGTTCTGGGTGCGACTCCGCTGCCCTGGTCTTACAAAACCGATTGCTGTGGTGGGGGGTTGGCCCTGACCCGGCCGGATGTGGTGGAGAGGTTGGTGGATAGATTGTGCACCATGGCCCAGGAAGCAGGGGCCGAGTGCATCGTCACCGCTTGTCCCCTGTGCCAGTCCAACCTCGACCTGCGTCAGCAGCAGGCCGCGGCCAGGTTTGGGCGGGATTACGAACTGCCGGTGTTTTACCTTTCCGAATTGGTGGCTTTAGCCCTGGACGGCCCCCAGATGGCCCGCTGGTGGGGCAAACATCTGGTCGAGCCGGGAAAATTGCTGCGGGCCAAAGGGTGGGAGTAGGAAACTACCGTGGTAACGGCGGAGAAAAAAACAAGCGCCTCGTCCCCTCCGGTGGGAGCGGTGTTGGTAGTGGGCGCTGGCGTCGGAGGGATGCAGGCTGCCCTCGACTTGGCCGAGGCGGGATTCAAGGTCTATCTGGTGGATAAGACCCCGGCCTTGGGCGGGCGCATGGCCCAGTTGGACAAGACCTTTCCCACCAACGACTGCGCCATGTGCATCATTTCCCCTCGGCTGGTGGAATGCGCCCGACATCCGAACATTGACCTGCTCACCAGTACGCAAGTGGAACAGGTGACCGGCGAGGCCGGTCACTTCCAGGTACAACTCCGCCGCCTGCCCACTTACGTGGACCCGGAGAAATGCAACGCCTGTGGAGACTGTGTGGAGGTCTGTCCGGTAAGAGTGCCCGATGAGTTCAACGAGGGTCTGGGCGAGCGCAAAGCCATTTACAAACGCTATCCCCAGGCCATTCCCAACACCTACGCCATTACCAAAAAGAACCGCCCTCCCTGTCAACTAACTTGCCCTGCCGGGGTCAACGTCCCCGGCTACCTGGCGCTCATCGCTCAAGGCAAGTTTTCGGAAGCGCTGGAGTTGATTCGGGAGCGACACCCCTTGCCGGCGGTGTGTGGTCGGGTTTGTCATCGTCCCTGCGAGGCCCAGTGCCATCGGGGGGAAAGGGACGAACCGGTGGCTATCAATGCCCTGAAGCGGTTCGTGGCCGATTACGAAAGGTGGCGGCGCCTCAGCGGAGAATCGGCCCCGGCCGAGGAAACCCCCCTTCGTCGGTCCCCGCCGCCGGCTAAGAAAGAGGGCAAAGTGGCCATTGTGGGTTCGGGACCCGCCGGTTTGACGGCCGCCTCTGACCTGGCCCGGATGGGCTACCAAGTGACGATTTTTGAGGCCCTGCCGGTCCTTGGGGGAATGCTCCAGGTGGGCATTCCCGCCTATCGCCTGCCCAAGGAGGTGCTCAACGCTGACCTGGGGGAAATTCTGGCCCTGGGGATAGAAGTGCGCCCCAATACTCCCCTCGGTCCGCAGTTGACCCTGCGGGATTTGCAGGAGCAGGGCTATCGGGCCATTTTCCTGGCCGTCGGGGCACAGCGGGGAGTAAAATTGGGGGTGCCCGGAGAGGAGGACTACCAGGGAGTTCTCGATGCCCTCACTTTCCTCAAGCGAGTCAATTTGGGGGACCGGACCAAGCCGGGGGATAAGGTGCTGGTCATTGGCGGGGGCAATTCGGCCATTGACGCTGCCCGTACTGCCCTGCGCCTGGGCTGCCGGGAGGTCACCGTGGTCTATCGCCGCACGCGCAAGGAAATGCCCGCCATTGCCACGGAAGTGGCGGCGGCGGAAGAAGAAGGCGTGCGGTTCCATTACCTGGCCGCGCCGGTGAGAATCCGGGGCCAGGAGGGGAAGGTTACGGGTGTGGAATGTGTGCGGATGCGGTTGGGAGAGCCCGATGAGAGCGGCCGCCGCCGGCCCATACCTCTGTTTAATCATGGACTTAGCCACTGCCTTTGTACAATTGAATACCC
>DTZQ01000543.1 GCA_012961305.1 Armatimonadota bacterium
AGCCCCCCTCGCACTCCCCCCATTTCTCTAAGATTTCCATCTGGGGTAGGTCTTGAGTGCTGAAGCCCTGCTTCGGCGCGAAAGTGTGGTTTTCGCACTCCAGAGTCATGTCCCACCAATCGGTAAAAATACTGCACACCGTCCTCAGCCTGCAGGTGGGCGGGGTGGAGAAACTGGTGGTGGCCCTGGTCAAGAAATTGGACCGGGCGCGGTTCAGGCCGGCCGTGTGTGCGCTGCAAGAGGGAGGGCCTCTGGAGGAGGAATTGCGGGCCGCCGGGGTAGAGGTATTCGTGCTGGGCAAACGAGAGGGAGTGGATTGGCGGCTGCTGCGGCGGCTGGCTCGGCTGCTGCGTCAGGAGGGCATCGGGCTGCTGCACACCCACAACAGCGCTCCTCTGTTTTACGGCCCCCTGGCCGCCTGGCGGGCGCGCACGCCGGTCGTAGTGCACACCCAGCACAGCAAACTCCGGCCGGAGAACGAAAAACTGCGCCGTCTCACCCGCTGGCTGAGCCGCCGGGTGAGCCATTTTATCAGCGATGCGGGGGATGTGACTCAGGATTTGGTCGCCCAATTAGGCGTGCCCCCGGAAAAGGTGAGCACCATTCCCAATGGGGTGGACCTGGAGGCCTTTGCTCCCCTGCCCGACCGAGCCGCTGTCCGTGCCGAACTGGGCTTGCCGCCGGACGGGCCTCTGGTGGCCTGTGTGGGCCGCCTGGTGCCGGTGAAGGACCACCCGACTTTGCTGCGGGCCTGGCGCGAGGTGCGAAAAGCAGTGCCTACGGCTCACCTGTTGCTCATCGGCGCCGGACCGCTGCAGAGGGAATTGGAAGGGTTAGCCCGGGATTTGCAGGTGGCTTCTTCCGTGCATTTCTTAGGCCAGCGGAACGATGTGCCGCAGCTGTTGGGCTTGTGCGAGGCAGCGGTACTTTCCTCCCGCAGCGAGGGACTCTCGGTGGCGCTGCTGGAGGCCATGGCGGCCCGGCTGCCGGTGGTAGCCACACGGGTGGGAGGTAATCCCGAAGTGGTGCAAGCGGGGGAAACGGGACTCCTGGTGCCACCGGCGGAACCGGCCGCCCTGGCTGCGGCCCTGCGGGAGCTGCTGCAAAACCCTGCCCGCGCCCGAGAGATGGGAGCGGCTGGTCGAGCCCGCGTCGAGGCCCAATTTAGCCTTGAGCGCATGGTGCAGGCTTATCAAGAAGTGTACGAGCAATGCGGGGGGAGGTGACGATGCGAGTAGTAATGGTCCTCATCATCATTGCCGCTCTGGTGGGCGCGTACTACCTGACCAGGGAAGCACCGCCAGCCCAGATGGAGGTGTGGGTGGTGGGGGAATCGGTCAAAGTCCGCCCCTATGACCCGCCGGAGGCCCACAATTTGACCTGGGATGGGAAGCGGCGCATCGTGCGGCTGTACGGAGCACGGAACGAATATGTGGGGTTCCAAATTGTAGTGCGGGCAGGGGGGAGAGATGGGGGAGGAATTACCTTTGCGGTGGCAGATTTGCGACAGGGGGAACATACCTTGTCCCGGGAGAACATCGAGGTTTTCCGCGAGCATTACTTGGAGGTTACCGTGCCCTCACAGTACGATGCTCGTCATCCCATTCGCCATGGCTTGGGGCCGGGGGAGTATCCGGTGCAAATGGTGCCGCTGGGCAACTACGAATCGGCAGAGCGCTTGGTAGCCGGACGGAACCAGCCCTTTTGGGTGGACCTGTACGTGCCCGAGGATACCGCGCCGGGCGAGTACACGGGCACCTGGCAGGTGCAGGCCTGGGGAGGACCGAAGGTTGAACTGAAGGTGTCGCTCACCGTCTGGAATTTCACTTTGCCCCACGAAACGCATTTTAAGACCTTCTTCTACTACGGCCCGGAGCAAATTCGGTGGGCTTTCCCCGGCCTGAGTTACGAGGAGTTTTTGGCCGTAGAAAGGCAGTTTTACCAACTGGCCCATCAGCATCGGATGAACTTGGCCACAGAGCCGGAGGTGAGCGATGGTAACTTTCCCTGGGGAAAATGGTGGGCGCGGTTCGGGCCGTACTTGGACGGGTCAGCCTACAAGGAACGGGTAGGGCGGGGGGTAGGGGCGTGCCTCTGGCCCATTCGCTTGGACCCCGCAGCCAGCGAGGAAAACTTCAAGGCCGCCTGCCGGTCGGTAGTGGCCTTCTTCGAGCCCAAGGGCCTGTTAGACCGGCTGTTCGTGTTCAGCATAGACGAGCCGAATTCGCGGCAGGATTACGAAACGGTACGCCGTCTGGGGCGGTGGATTGACGAGGCGGTGGGGGACAAACTGCCGCTAATGCTCACGGAGCAAATCCGCCCCCAAAATCCCGCCTGGGGTTCGCTGGTGGGCTACGTGGACATTTGGAACTCGGGACAATCCTCGCTGGAGGAGATGGCTGTACGGCGAGCAGCGGGCGACCGGATATGGGTCTACAACGCGGGTTTGGCGGGAGAACCCTACATTGACACCCCAGGGTTGGAAATGCGCACCTGGGCTTGGGCCGCCTGGCGGTTCGACTTGGAGGCCTGGCATTTCTGGGACACCTGTTACTGGCGGCAGAAGCACTTCGGGGTCCAAGAGATGACCAAGGTGTGGCATGACCCGTTGACCTTCGACGAAACCCGCCGGATTAAAGACGGTCGGCCCTATCCAGCAGAGTGGGCCTTGCGCCTGAACGGCGACGGGGTCCTTTTCTATCCCGGAAGCGAAGTGGGCATCACCGGCCCCATCGGTTGTTTTCGCTTGAAAGCCTTCCGCCGCGGAGCGCAGGATTACGAATATCTCTACTTGCTGGCTAAGGCTGGCCAGAAAGCCACTGCCGACCGCCTGGCGGAGCACCTCCTCCCCCGTCCGCACCAATGGAAAGCCGACCCCGAGGCCTGGGACCGCGCCCGCCTGGAGATGGGAAGCCTGATAAACTCTGGGGGGTAACTGCTCAGGCGGTCCTCACCCCCGGCCCCCTCCCAACCTTCCCCGCACGCGGGGAGGGCAGGGGTGGGGGCA
>DTZQ01000544.1 GCA_012961305.1 Armatimonadota bacterium
CGTAGGCAAAACTTGATAGCGAAGGGTTCCCATTTTCCTTAACCGTTTTCGTCTCCCCTTTCTTGCGCCAGCAAAGTTAATCCCAGGCCTCGCTGTTCAAGTAGCGATGTACCCGTTCCGCCACGGCGCGGTTCATGCCCGGCACGGCTGCAATTTCCTCGACGGAGGCGTTTTTGATAGCCTCAGTGCTGGCAAAGTGGGCCAGCAGTTGGGTTCGCCGCTTGGGGCCGATGCCGGGGATGTCGTCCAGGATGGAGCGCACACTGGCCCGACGGCGGCGTTTGCGATGGTATTCATTGGCGAAGCGGTGGGCTTCATCCCGCAGGGCCTGCAGCAACTGCCGCGCAGGAGAGCGTTCTTCCAACACCAAGGGCCGGGGACGGTCGGGCAGGTAAAGGTGCTCAAACCGCTTGGCCAGCGCTGCAACGGGAATGTGCTCTAAGTTCTTCTCCGCCAACACCTGTCGAGCCACGTTCAGTTGCCCCTTGCCACCATCCACGACCAGCAAATCGGGCAGTTCGCTGAACTTGGGGTCCCCCTCCAAGGCCCGCTGCAGCCGGCGGGAGAGGACCTCGCGCAGCATGGCATAATCGTCGGGATGCTCAGTGGACAGCCGCACCTGGAACCGGCGGTAGTCCTTTTTGGAGGGACGACCGTTTTTGAACACCACCAGGGAGCCGACCGATTCGTCGCCCTGCAGGGTGGCAATGTCGAAGGCTTCGATGCGGAAGGGGGGACGCGGCAGGCCCAGTCGCTCGCGCAGTTCCATTACCGCCTCCTCGGCCCGCTGGCGCTGCTGCCTCTGCTCCGCCTGATATTGCTCCAGAGTCAGGTGGGCGTTTTTCTCCGCCAACTCCACCAGCCGCCGCTTGTCCCCCCGCTGGGGTACGTGTAAACGCACGGTTCGGCCCCGGCGGAAGGTCAGCCAGGCGGCCAGGGTTTCAGCATTTTCCGGCCGACGGGGCAGAAACACCTGCGGCGGCACCTGTGGGGCTCCCGCATAATACTGTTGCAGGAAGGCGCTCAACACCGCCGTCGGTTCCTCCTCAGCCGTTCCGTCTAAAAGCACGTGGTGCTGTCCCACGAGTTTACCCTCGCGGACGAAGAACACCTTGGCACAGGTCAGACCCTCCCGCTGCGCCAGTCCAATGACGTCCGCATCGAAGGAACGGGGGGAGACGATTTTCTGCCGGGCGACAATTTTTTCCACAGCGCGCAGGTGGTCGCGGAACTTTGCGGCGCGTTCGAAGTCTAAACTTTCAGCAGCGGCCTCCATTTCCGCGCGCAGGTGGCGCAGCAGCGGTTCCTGTCGTCCGGAGAGGAACTGGGCCGCGCCGGCGACCAGTTTCTGATATTCGGCGGCGGAAATGAGGCCCGCACAGGGAGCGTCGCAGAGGCCCAGATGATAATCCAAGCAGGGCCGCATCCGCTCCTTGCTCGGCAAATGATAGGTGCAGGTGCGCAGGCGGAACACCTGCCGCAGGACTTGCTCTAAGTGCCGCATGGCGGTGGTATCCGTGTAGGGGCCGAAATAGCGGGCTCCATCGGGTTCCACCTGGCGCACCTCAATTAACCGAGGGAACGGTTCGGCGGTCAACTTGAGGTAAGGATACCGTTTGTCATCGCGCAGGCGAACGTTGTAGCGCGGACGGTACTTCTTGATGAGGTTACATTCGAGAATCAGGGCCTCTACTTCGGAATCGGTGACGATGTGTTCTATGGAAGCGACTTTGCGCAGCAGGGCCGCAATCCGGGGCGGATGCTGCTGGCTGGGCTGGAAATACGAGCGTACCCGCTGGCGCAGGGAACGGGCTTTGCCTACGTACAGCACTTCCCCGGCCGCGTCTTTCATCAGGTACACCCCCGGCAGGGCTGGCAGCAGGTCTAAGGTTGGCTTCAGGTCAACCATGGAACGGCACCCCACTTCCTCACGTGCCTCAGTACAACTTGGGCCTTTTTTATTGTACCAAAAATCGGGCATTTTAGCAAGGGGGAATAGTTCCGATATTTAGGGGTGTTGCAAATTTCGGCCAAATGTGGTATATTTTCTGTTCGGGCAGCTCTGAGGAAAGGGGATAACAAAAGGATGTATGAAGAAGCCAAACGAGTTTTGGACATTATCGCAGCGATAGTAGGTTTGGCCCTGTTATGTTTGCTGTTGCCGGCGTTGGCGGTGGCTATTAAGCTGGATTCCCCGGGCCCGATATTCTTTGCCCAAAAGCGGATAGGCCGTTTTGGCCGTC
>DTZQ01000545.1 GCA_012961305.1 Armatimonadota bacterium
CGGGGTTGCAGGACAACGAGGTGGTGCAAGCGGTGCAGGTCGTCTCTCGGGCCATGTCGTGCCGCGGGGGTGTCAACCGAGAACCATCTCCCTCGAAATCAGCGGGGCGGTTGAGGCTCCCTACTACGTGCTCGGCCAGACCGACCTGCACGCCTGGAGGGAAACCATTCGCCATCGCCCTGCACCCTGGGCGGAACTGGCAACGGACAAAGTCATCCTCACGGTTCCCTCCCGCGTGGTGCGGAACCTGGACGACCCGGAGGACCTCCTGCAGTTCTGGAATCGGGTTCTGGACGCCTGTGCGGAACTGGCCGCGATGCCCCTCCAGCGTCCCCGCCCGGAGCGTTACGTGACCGACGTGCAAATCAGCGCCGGCTACATGCACTCCGGCTATCCCATCATGACCCACTTGGATGTGGCCGAAGTGATGACGGACAAGGAACGAATGATGACGAACGCGCACGGGGGCGTATGGGGGCTCTTTCACGAATTGGGCCACAACCACCAAGCGGGGGATTGGACTTTTGGAGGGGCGGGCGAGGTGACGGTTAACCTGTTCACGCTGTATGTGTTCGACAAAGTTTGCGGAATACCGCCCCGGAAGACCCGCAAGGAACTCTCTGAGGAGGGGCGCGCGAAAGCGATAGGGGACTATCTCCAAACGGGCCCGGATTTCGAGGTTTGGAAGCGGAAGCCGTTCCTCGCCCTGCTGATGTACGTCCAACTTCAGGAGGCCTTCGGCTGGGATGCTTTCAAGCGGGTTTTCGCCGAATATCGCCAACTGCCTCCCGCGGAGCGACCCCAGAGCGAGGACGAAAAGCGCGACCAATGGATGGTTCGTTTCTCGCGGGCTGTGGGACGCAACCTTGGTCCGTTCTTCCAAGCCTGGGGGGTGCCCACCTCTGAGGAGGCGAGAAAATCCATCGCCGACTTGCCCGTCTGGATGCCGGAGGGTTTTCCCCCTCACGACACGTCTGATTAGCTCGACCAGGTTAACTTTAATACCGCACCAATTGCCTGCTTTGCCCTCAGCCTGGCCGAGGGGATACGTCAAAGGCTTGCGGGCGCGGGGGGCTTTGAAGTGGACATCGCCTGGCGAGAGGGCCAGTTGACGAGGGCGACCATTTGTTCCCCGCGGGGCGGCCTTTGTCGGGTACGTACCTCGGTGCCCGTTCAGGTCGAGGGCGCGACGGCACGCCCGGCAGAAGGCCTCTGTCCCAATCCGCTTTTGCAGCCGTTTCCACCTCCGCCTTCGAGGCTTTAGACCCCTCGGGGGTGCAGAGGCCTGCCGTGCCGCCGAGTTTTGCGGTGGAGTTTGCCACCGAGCCGGGCGGTGTGTACGTGCTACGAGCGCAGGAGAAGGATTGATGGGAAAGTTCTGCCCATCTCACAAAACGCCCGAACTTCTCAGGGAGCAGGGTAATCCAATCTTTTATGCTCTCACAAGCGCACGGTATGCCCGGATGAAATCCGCGCTCAGGACCGTATCGCCGTAGTGCGTTTCAAAGAAGCGGATGGCCCATCGGGTAGCAAGGCGTTCGGGGAATGTATCTGAGTGTTCAACTTCCATCGTCGGCAAAAACCTCGAAGAGCAGTTCCTCGGCGGCGTCCACCACCATATCTAACGCTTCGGGAACCAAC
>DTZQ01000546.1 GCA_012961305.1 Armatimonadota bacterium
AAGCCGTGGAGTCGGCCCCAGCCGCCGCCGGTATCGCCGGTGGGAGCAGACCCACTGCTGGGCCCCACGGCGGAAGGGCCTTCCTGACCCCAGGGGCCAACCTTGGTTCCCCTGGGAAGGGGTGCGGCGACGGAAGCGGGTCCCCCTGCGGAAGGTGTCAAGGCCACGCCTGAGCGTCCGGCTTGAGTCCGCCGGGGCATTTCCACCCTCGGTCGTCCCCGGCCTGGGGCGGCCTCTCCGGTGGGATGGGAACGTCGTCCCACCCGAGGTAGGGTTACCTCGCCTAAGGCTCCTACCCCACGAGGGCCTTGGGCTTGGCGGTGAAGACCTTGCGCTCCCGACAGGACAGGGTTTTCTGTAGGTTGAGGAGATGTGGCTACCGGGAGCAGAGCCGCCGGGCCGAAAGCAGTTGGCGGGGAAGGATGGTCAGCCGGACCCGGTGGATTTGTCGCCCCGGCTGGCCGCCGGGCAATTCGGGTCTGGGCCGGCCTACCCTTAGGTTCCGTCCGTCGAGTCCGCCGCTTATTCCACCATTCCCAAAGAGGATTTCTTCGCCTGGTTGCCTTACTGGTGGGCTGGGGTTGAAACCGAGGAGCAGTAGCCGGTTCTGCCAGAGTGGGAGCCACTACCGGGGTAACGGCTGGCTGAGGAATTTCCGCCACTCGGGGAGCAGGAACCACTTCCGGCGGTTGAGGCTTTCGCTCGGGTTCGGGGGCAACAATGGCCGGCTGTTTCGGCGAGGGCTTCCCCGTTCCCTTTTGCTCCACGGCAGGAGGAGAGGAACGGCGAACTGACTTCCGCCGCGGTGAAGAAAGGGACTTAGCCGGAGGAGGTGGCGGCGGTTCAGTTTGCTTCGGCAGGGAGGGAAGAATGGTCAATTCCGCGTCTCGCAACACAATGCGGCCTTCTGACTTCAGCGGAGGAGGAGCGGCAGGAGGTTGAAGGTTGAAAGAGACAAAACGCAGTAACAGCGCGTGCACCCCACAGGAAATAAACAAATTTACCCCAATCCGTGACTCTTTCATCATTGGCTCCCTACCTCGGCCGGACGAGCATCCGTTACGGCTATTGGCTCCGCCTCCGGTGGCAGTTTCTCCACCGCTAAGTTAATTCGGGCTCCCAAAGATTTGGCGATGTCTATTACGGTGACCACCAGACCATATTCCACCTGACGGTCGGCCCGAACGGTCACTGTTTTATCTGTTGTCGCCTTTAATTTCTGTTGCAGCACTGAACTCAATTGTTCCAGAGCTACTGGCTGAGTATCTACCAGAATAGTTCCCGAGCGGCCAATGGAAACGTACACCTCCCGGGCCGGCGGCAATTCGTCAGCACTACGGGCACCCGGCAGGCGAATGTCCAACCCGCTGTCTTTGATGAAAGTGGTGGTGAGCATGAAAAAAATTATCAGCAGAAACGCAATGTCCGCCATGGACACCACCGGAATACTGGGCGCCGGACGAGTACGGCGTCTAAGGCGCATGGCTTTCTCGCTCCACCGCAGCCTTTTCCAGCAGGAAACTGGCGATGCGTTCGATGGCCGCAGTGATGGCTTCTACCCGATGGACAAGGAAGTAATAGAAAATGTAGGTGGGAATGGCAATGGCCAAGCCGCTGGCGGTGGTGATTAGAGCCTCTGAAATGCCACTGGCGACCACTTCTGGCTTGCCAAGTCCGGCCTGGGCGATGGCACTGAAGGCCTTAATCATGCCAGTTACCGTACCCAAAAAACCCATCAGTGGGGCTACTTCAGCCACGGTACGGATGATGATAAGATACCGCTCCAGACTGGTGACCGCCTCGTTGCCCGTCCGTTCCATAGTTTCCTGCAGAACCTCCCGAGAAGTCCGCCAGACTCGCAAGCCGGCCGCCGCTACGGTGGCGATGGCCCCGCGCGCTGCTTCACACAGGGAGAGGGCCTCTTCGGAACGATGAGAGGACAGAAATTCTTCCAACTGGGCCACCAAGGGCCCCTCCTCAGTAGGCTGCCGCAACAGGACGTACAGGCGGTCTAAAATAAACGCCAGCGAAAGCACCGAACAAATCAACAGCGGCCACATCATTGGACCGCCCTTGACGAACAGGTCAAATAGGGTAACCATCGCTTTACTCTTGTGCACTCAGTTTTGCCCGGGCCTCCCGGCTTTGGGCGGCCCACTCGCTCTCTGGGAACTCGTCAATGACCTTCTGCCAATACCGCTGGGCTTTTTCCAGGTTGCCTAAGTGTTGGTAACAAACGCCCGTCAGGTAGTACGAAGCCGCCACCCAGCGGGGAAAACCCTCATAAGTCAGGCCCACGTAGAGGAAGGCATCAATGGCTTCGTTGTACTTCTCCTGGGCATAAAGGCATTGGCCTTTGTGGAAACCGGCCTGGGCGGCCAGTTCCGAGGAAGGGCCATTGAGCACTTGGTCATAAAGGGTAATGGCCTCGTCGTATTTCTTCTGATTCTGCAGGGCCACGCCCAAGTTCAACCGGGCCTCGAGGGCCAAAGAATGTTCCCCATACTTCTGGAGGAACTGGCGGTAGGTCTCCTCAGCCGGAGGCCATTGCTTTTGAGCCGCGTACACCTGACCCAGATAAAACAACCGCTCCGCATTCCACCGGCTGTTGGGATAGGTAGCGGCAAAGGCGTGCAACGCGGCCTGGGCCTGGTCATACTGCCGGCTCAACAGGAGCATTTGTCCCCTGCGGAGGGCGGCTTCCTCTTTCAACTCTGCATCGTCCAGAGTTTCCACCGCCGCCCGAAACTCCTCTCGGGCGGCCGCAAACTTTTCCTGCTCCCGAAGTATCCAGGCCAGATTGTAATGAGCACGCCCACTAAGGGGATGTTGGGCATAGGTGGCTAAGAACTGGCGGTACAACTGTGCGGCCGCTTCGTAGTTCCGAGCATCCTGGGCCCGCACGGCCAGGCGGAACAGGGCCGTACCCGCCAATTCGTGGCCCGCATGTTCCTTTACCAACCGCTCAAATTCGGCAAAAGCCGCCTCTTCCCGGTCAGTTTTGAGCAGGCAAAAGCCCAAGTTGTAGTGGGCGGTGGCCTGTAAGTCAGCGTCGGTGGCCTTCTCCGCCGCCTGGCGGAAAACCTCTGCCGCCTCAGAGAACTGCTCCTGTTCCAAAAGGCATTGGCCCAAGAGCAACAGGGCTCTGGGCACCAATTCGTGGTCCGGGTATTGCTTGATGAGTCGGCGGAAGGTCTCCACTGCACTGGTCACTTTGCCGCTTTGCCGCTCAGCCTGGGCCTGCCAATAGAGGGCAGAGGGCACTAATTGCTCATCCGGTGGGTTCTGCTTGGCCAAAGTGCGGTAGGCAGCAGCGGCCTCAGCGAAGCGTCTCAGGTTGTAGTAACAGGCGGCTAAATTGGCCTGGGCCAGGGCTCGCTTAGGACTTTGAGGAAACTTTTCCAGAAATTCAGCATACAATTGGGCTGCCTTATCGTACTGTCGGGTGTTGAACTGTTGAAGGGCATCGGCCAGCAGGGCCTCTGCGACCAGGGGACTTCGGGGGTATTTTTGCCGCAACTGGGTCCGGGCTTGCCTTGCCTGTTCCGTCTGTCCTAACTGGTCGTAGGCCAGGGCCAGGGCGTAGAGAACCTCATCGGCCAATTCATGCTGTGGAAACCGCTGTAAAAACTCCCGATAAAGGGGCACCGCCTCGGCATACCGTTTCTGCTGTACATAGGTATCAGCCAGGCGCATGGCGGCTTGAGCCCCCAAAGGTCGCTGGGCTTGCTCTTGCCTTACCTGCTGGAAAATGCGAGCGGCCTGCTCGTACTGCCCCTGAGCGTAATACGTTTCGGCTACCCCTAACTGGGCCAGAGGAGCGCGAGGATGTTTTTTCTGGGCGGCAATTTGCTGGTAAAGAGCGCGGGC
>DTZQ01000547.1 GCA_012961305.1 Armatimonadota bacterium
GTTCTCCCCCAGCCGGGGCCGGAATATCTCGCTCCCGACGAAACTTCGCCCTTCGCCACCTGGGTAGCGGGCTTGCCCTACATGCGGGCCATCGGGGTGAAGTGGACCCGGCTCCTCATCGGCTGGCAGTTTTGCGAGCCTCAACGCGGAAGGGTTTCCCTGGACCCACAGGTGCAGGTGGCGCAGCGCATGCGAGATGAGGGGCTGCAGGTGTTCGCCAGTTTCACCCGGGTGCCTCGTTGGGCCAGCCGGGCTCCTCAGGGTTCGCCCCACTTCCACCTCACCCCGCCCCGAGATTGGGCTGATTGGGAGCGGTTCGTGCGCCAAACGGTGAGCCGGCTGAAGGACTATGTACAGGTGTGGGAGGTGTGGAACGAGCCGGTCATTCCCTGGGGCTGGAAGGGCACGGTGGAGGAGGTGGTACGGCTGCACGAGGTGGCCTATCGCGCCATCAAGTCAGTTCAGCCCGAGGCCACGGTCATCGGCCCCTGCGTCGGCCCCCTAACTGCCCTGCCCCAGTTGCGCCAGTTGATGGAACGGGGCCTGGCGCGGTGGCTGGACGGCGTGGCCCTCCATCCCTATCCTCCAACCTTGGTTGGGCCAGAAGAGGTAGGCTATCTGACTTACCTCGAGGCGGTGCGGGCGATGATGGCGACCTACGGTGGCCCGAAGGACTTGTGGTTCACCGAAATCGGTTGGCTTGCCTGGCCGGAGAGGGGTTTCACCGAACGCGACCAGGCCAACGTGCTCGCGCGAATGTACGTTCAGAGTTTGGCCGGTGGCGTGCGGCTGGTCTGCTGGCGCAACATGGTGGACTGGAAGGTGTGGGACCCCGCAGGAAAGGAAGGTCTCCTGCGGGCGGTGCGGCCGGCCGTGCCGGTGGCCCCCCGTCCGGCCTACGTAGCCTACGGCACGGTGACCCGCAACCTCGCCCGAGCCCGCTACCGCTATTCCCTCGACTGGCTCGGTGCCAGCACCTTCGGCTACGTGTTCGAGCGCCAAGGGCAACCCATCCTGGTGTTGTGGGACAGGCAAGGAACGCGCCGCTTGACCCTGCCGATGGAGGTCAATGGCGTCGAGGTGGTGGACCTGATGGGCGTTGGGCGTCCGGTGGCAGCGGAAGGGGGAACGGTGACCCTCCTTGTGTCCCCCAGTCCCATCTTTGTACACGGGGCCTCCAGCGAATGGCTGCGGCCCGGTCGCCAGATGCTTCAGGTTGAGCCTCTTGCTGCCTCAACCCGACGGGGTGCGGAGGTCTCGTGGGAGGTAAGGGTCACGAATCCCTGGCTTCATCCCTTAGAGGCAGTCCTGCGGTGCGACGTTCCCCAGGGATTGAGCGAAGTATCGGCACGCCCGATGCGGCTTGCCCCCGGAGAAACGACCGCGCTCCGGCTGAAGAGCACCGTAGCCCCGGAGGCCGAGGGGGGAACAATGCTGGTCCCCGTGTCCCTGGTGAAGGGAGACACGGTGCTCGCTGGACGTATTGTGGTGCTGGACCTGCCCCCGGTGAGGGAACCGGAGGGGCAGCACAACCGGGTGCGCAACCCCGGGTTCGAGTTCGGCATCTCGGGCTGGTGGCTCAAGCCGGGCTGGCACATGGGAGACCTGGTCTCGCAGCCGGTGCATCGTGGCCTCCACGCGTGGCAGATGGCCCTGGGCGAGGATAAGGACCAGGAGCAATGGATTTCGACCTCGCTGGGAGCGGTAGACCCGGCGAAGCGATACCGAGTTTCGGTCTGGGTGCGAACGGAAGGCGTGCGGGCCGAGGCCCCGGCCTACGTGCAGATTCAACGCTGGCTCGGACCGGGCCAGCCCGGGCCGTTCCACGCCCAAGGGGGAACCGACAAATTCCTCCTCACCTGGGGCTCCAGCGAGTGGAGGAAACTCGCCTTCACCGTGGACCATTTGCCCCCGCACACCCACAGCCTCGTGCTCTACCTGCGCCTCTCCGCACGGGCTGGAGGCAAGGTGTGGTGGGATGACGTGGAAGTAGTGGAGATACCTGCCCAGCGATGATGGGGTCAGGGGACGGGGATTAGCCAAGTGGTATCCAAACCGTCATCTGGGAGAGGCCCCGATTGGCCCAGGCGTAGTAGGGAATGAGCGTAATCCGTATTGGCTCGGAGCGCTCAGGTTTAAGCGGGCGATACAGTTGTCCCTTCCAGTCGCCCTCCGGGACGCGCTGGGCCTCGCCCCTCAGCACTGTGACCCCCCCCAAAAGGCCCTCTTCGTGACGGGGCGTGAATTTGACGCTCTGGGGCAGGCGAACTTCGGACACTCGCACCCCTTCGGGCAAGTCCACCGATTCCAGACAGTAGACCAGCGGTCCACGCATGACGGCCACTTGGTTTCGCAGTTCCTCCACTTTGGGGTGGGCTTCAACCAATCGGGGCTCCAGGGGCAGCCTCAGACGGATTTCATCGCCCGCTGACCAGGCACGGCGCAGGCGGACATACGTCCCCGGCTGAACTGCGATGGGGACCGATTGGCCATTCACCGCCACCTGTGCTCCTGCGGCCCAAGAGGGGATGCGGAGCAGGAGGGCAAACGCTTGCTCTGGCGCGGACTCGATGGTGAAATTCACCTCGCCCTCCCAGGGATAGTTTGTCTCCTGGCGCAGTCGCAGCGGCGTGCCGTCTAAGAGGGTTCCGTCGAAAACGTTGCCGCCGTAGTGATGCACCCAAAGCCCCTCCGGGGAAACGCTGTAGAGGTAACCGTGCAGTTCGGCGAGGGTGCGGAGCAGGTTGGACGGGCAACAGATGTGCTTACGTTCGGGTGGCTCGCCGGGCTGAAATCTCTCCCGAGCGTCGTTCGAGAGAAGTTGGTGCTCGCTGCCGTACCAGCGCAGGACGTTGGTGTAGAACCAACGGGCCCCGTTCAGGCCGATACCGGACAAGACCCCGTTGTAGAGCGTCTGCTCCATCAAGTCGGCGTAGCGGGCCTCGCCGGTGAGGGCCAGCATGCGCCAGTTCCACATCACACTGCCGATTTGGGCACAGGTCTCATTGTAGGCCGTGGCGTTGGGCAGATGATAAGCCGGACCGGCCGCCTCGTGCACCTCGTCCGCGCCCCACACTTGACCATCGCGCAGGGAGAAGCCGCGGTGTAGGGCGCACACGCCGCCGGTGAGGTACATTTTCCTCGTGGTCAAATCACGCCAAAGCCGCTCCAGGGCTTCCCGGAGCGAAGCATCGCCCGTCTCCAAGCACACATCGGCTGCGCCCGCGTACAAGTAGGTGAAGAAGACGGCATGGCCGACTACCTCCGTTTCCCGACGCAGGGGCACGCGGTCTTGATTGAGGTCCGTACCGCCCGGCACCGTGCCCCGTCGGTCCACAAAGGCCCGCGCCAAATCCAGATAGCGGTGCTCCCTCGTTGTGCGGTAGAGTTCGACCAGGGCCATAATGATGGAGGGATTGAGGGGAAAATGGGCCAACTCTGGGGGTGGTTCCAGGAAGACACCGCACAGGTAATCGGCACACCGGCGGGCGAGGCGGAGGAAGTTCGTCTTGCCGGTGAGGCGATGGTGCAGGCAGGCGGCGGTGATGAGATGCCCCATCACGAACAGTTCGTGATGGTGGGGGTCTTGAAACCGCTTCCAGCCGCGCCCGGTGATTTGGGTGGCCAGGTAGCCGTCGGGCTGCTGGGCCTGGGCGATGATGGCGATGACCTCGTCCATCTGCCGGTTCAGCGCTTCATCCCCCGTCGCCCCGTAAATCGCGGCCGCCGCCTCCAGCCATTTGTACACCCACTCGTCTTGCCAATGGGTGCCCGCGAACTCGCCCTCCTCGAGGCCCGCAGCGATGCGGAGGTTCGTCAAGGCATGGCCGTGCTGCGGGTCGCTGAGCAGGCGCCAATGGTGGGGCAGCGTGACTTCGACACATTGCCGCCAACGGTCGGCCCAGAAACCGTGGGTCCAGCGCACCGCCCGCAGGTCCACACTTCTGAGGTGGGCGTATGGACTGGCGCTGGTGTTGATGATGCCGAAATCGCGCCGGCTGGTCTGACCGCTGAGGGAATGAGGCTTCTTTGCCTTCATGGTAACCTCCCTCCTCATTGGAATTTCGCCAGGGCCTCCTGATTGACTTCGACGCCGAGCCCCGGACGGTTGGGAACTACCGCATAGCCGTCCTCTACGGCAATCGTTTCGGAGAGAACCTGTTCGCGCAGGGGGTTCTCGGAGCAGTCACATTCCAGGAAGAGGAGTTCCCCTTCGAGCCGGCCGGGGTTGGGGGGTGCCACCGCGTGGAAATGTAACGCAGCCGCAAAGCCAATTCCAGTTCCCCAGGCATGGGGTGTGACGTCCACCCCAAAGGCGTTGGCCAGGGCCCGGATTTTCAGCCCCTCCGATATGCCGCCACAGAAGGCCAGGTCAGGTTGGACGATGTCCACGCCGCCCGTTTCGATGAGCCTCCGAAACCCGAAGCGCGTCTGTTCACTCTCCCCACTGGCAATGGCCACTTCGAGTTTGCTCCGCAGCAGCGCGTAATCCTCAAGGGCATGGGGCGCCAGGGGCTCTTCGAAAAAGAAATAGCCGTTGTCCTCCAGCACTCGCCCCATCCAGAGGGCTTCGTTCAGCGAGTAGGCATGGTTCGCATCTGCCATCAGGGTCAGGTGAGGGAAGGCCGCGCGCAGGGCCTCGACCACTTGTCGGTCGAAGGTGAGGTTCTTCCCTATCTTAATCTTCACGGCGCGAAAGCCGGCCTCCACGTAGCGGGCCGCCTCCTGGAGGCTTTCCCGGATCAACTCGTCCTCTGGGAGGGGTCGGAAGTAGAGGCCGGTGGCGTAGCAGGGGACCTTTTCGACCCCGGCGCCCCCCAGGAGGCGATGTAGCGGCAGCCCAGTCAATTTTCCCTTCAGGTCCCACAGGGCCATATCAACCCCAGAAAGGGCCGCCATAATCGGCCCGTGACGGGCATGGTCGAGATAACGCTGCCATACCCGGTGCCATATCAACTCCGTGTCGAAGACGTTCTGGCCCACTACGAAGTTCTCCACACACGCGCGGATGGCTTCCTGAGCCGGCTCGGCCGGGCCGTAGCATTCCCCCCAACCGGTGGTGCCGTCCTCGGCCGTTACCTCCACCAGCACGAGGGCCCTTTCCCGGTAGTAGAACTGGGAGAAACCCAAGGGTCTCTTGAGCCGGGAGCGCAAAAGATGGGTCTGAATTTGTGCAACTCGCATCTCCTCTCCCCGGGATGAATTGTGGAACTCAACCATAATTTCCCTCTGTGACGCAAACAGTTACTCCCTCTGCACGAGCAGGGGCGTGGGGCTCAGTTCCACCACTACCTCCTCGCCGCTTTTCCCCCGCCGCTTCCCCCGCTTCGCCCGGCCAGTGGTTGGGGTAGTCCAAACGGTGACGGGCCCCGTGAGGCCCCTCAGAAGAACCCGCTTCACGGGAAGCGGGTCGTCCAGGCCACGTACCTTCTCCTCCGTCAGCCAGGCGACCCATATCTCGGGACGGCGAGCAGCGAAGGTGAAACGATAGAGTTCCACCCCTTCGGGAGCAGGCATTTTATCGGCACGGGCAAAACCATCTATTTTTTCCACCAGCAATTGGAGGGCGTAGAAGGCGGGCCAGGGTTTCCCTTTCCGGTCCAGGAGGCCGAGGAACGGATTGGGCGTGGAGAAGGCCCCTGGAGTTCGGTCCCAATCGCTCGCCATGCCCATGAAGACCTTCTCGAACCCTGCCGCAAA
>DTZQ01000548.1 GCA_012961305.1 Armatimonadota bacterium
AACTGACCTACGCGGGGAACTTGGACAACCTGCGGGAGGTGGAGAAAGAGCCCCGTTATCAGTTCGTACAAGGGGATATTTGCGACCCAGAGGTGGTCAATGAGGTGATGGCTGAGGTGGATGTGGTCGTGCACTTTGCGGCAGAATCGCATGTGGACCGTTCCATCACCGGGCCGCAGGTGTTCATCCAGACGAACGTTATCGGCACACAGGTGCTCTTAGACGCCGCCCTGCACTACGGAGTGCGGTTCCACCACGTAAGCACCGATGAGGTTTACGGCGCTCTGGAACTGGATTCCCCGGAGAAGTTCAACGAACAGACTCCCTACCGGCCGCGCAGCCCCTACGCCGCTTCCAAAGCCGCTGCCGACCACCTGGTGCGAGCCTATCATCACACTTACGGCCTGCCCATCACCATTAGCAACTGCTCCAACAACTTCGGCCCCTATCAGTTCCCAGAGAAAATCATCCCCTTGTTTGTGACCAACCTGCTGCAGGGGAGGAAGGTGCCGGTCTATGGCGACGGGCTGTACGTGCGCGATTGGCTCTACGTGGAAGACCACTGTCGAGCCATTGACCTCATTTTGCACCAGGGACGCTTGGGCGAGACTTACTGCATTGGCGGAGGCACGGAATTGCCCAACATCGAACTGACCCGGCGCATTTTGCAACTTTTGGGCTACGGGGAGGAGATGATTGAGTACGTGGCCGACCGTCCCGGACATGACCGCCGCTATGCCATTGATGCCACGAAAATCCGTACGGAGTTGGGCTGGGAAACCCTCCATTCCTTCGACGAGTGGTTGGCCCGCACGGTGCAGTGGTATCGGGACAATGAGTGGTGGTGGCGGCCCCTACTGGCCCGAGGCTGAGGTAATTCAGTCACGCATATAGCCATGACCTTCGATTCCCTCATTCTGGCGGCCATAGTGGAGGAACTGCGAGCCCGGGTGCTGGGTAAACGAGTGAGTGAGGTGTTCCAGCCGGACGCGCGGACAGTAGTATTGAGCCTGAGGCTCGGAGGGCGCGCAGAGCACTTACTCCTTTCCGCCAGCCCCGACGCCTATCGGGTACATCTGGTCTCCACTCCACCCCCTCCCCCCGAAATGCCTCTCCCTTTCGCCCGCCAGTTGACCAGTCGGCTGCGTGGGGCCCGCCTAACCGCTGCGGAGCAGGTGGAGTTCGACCGCCTTCTGCGCCTTTCCCTGCACGGCACCGACCGCTTGGGCAATCCCCGTCGTTTTACCCTCCTGGGCGAGTTCATGGGCAAACACAGCAACCTGCTGCTGCTTGACGAGCAGGAGGTCATCGTCGCCGTCATCAAGCCCGTTTCCCACCGGGTCAATCGAGTGCGGGAACTCCTGCCCGGCCGCAAGTACCTTCCCCCACCGTCCGGCCACCGGTGTAATCCCTTGACGCTTTCTCCGGAGGCCTTTTGCGACCTCTGGGCCCAGCGGGACAGCGCGGTGCCCCTCAAAACTTGGGCCCGGCAGACGTTTTTCGGCCTGAGCGATGACCTGTGGCGCTGGCTTTGTGCCCAAGCCAATTTGCCGGAGGATGCACCGGGCGACTCCCCGCAGGAGGCAGGAGAACGCCTGTGGGCGGCCTGGGCCGAGTTGCAAACTCTGGTTGCCACAGGCCAGTTCACCCCCATCCTCTACTGCGAAGCCAGGGGCGAACCGGTGAAGTGCTACCCGCTTCCTCTGCCTCCGCCCGCCGAAGGCGAAGGTGGGTCCCCCCAACGGGCCGAGCCGGTGGCCTCCCTCAGCCGGGCCTTAGAACTGGTGTTCGCGACGGCCCAGAGGCGAGCAGAGCGGCTCCATTGGCAGCAGCGGGTACGCCAAGCCTTGAATTCTGCTCTGCGGCGGGCGCAGCGACGGCGGGAACGGGCTGCGGCTCAGTTGGCCGCTGCCGCTGACCCCGAACAGTTCAAAATCAGAGGGGATTTGATTCTGGCCCACTACCACCAAGTCCAGCCCGGTCAGGAGTTCATCGAGGTCCCCAACTACTACGACCCCAACCTGACCCCGCTGCGCATCGAACTCGACCCCCGGCTAACCCCGGCGGCCAATGCGGAGCGTTATTACCGTCAGGCCGCCAAAGCCCGGCGGGCGCGGGAGCAACTGCCAGCGCGCATCGCGGCTTTAGAGGAGGAAATTTCCCGCCTGACCGCCTGGCGGGAGCAAGCGGAGACGGCTTCGACTACGGAGGAATTGCAGCAGTTGTGGGCAGAAATGGCTCCGATATTAGGTGGACCGGCTGCGACAAAGCCCCGGGCCCGACGGCCCCCAACCCGGCGGGAGGAGTGGTTGCAAAAGTTGGAACGGCACCTCTCCCGCGATGGGTACGAAATCGTGGTGGGTAAGAATGCCATTCAAAACGAGGCCCTGCTTTCCTACGTAGCCGCGCCCGATGACATCTGGCTGCACGTGCGCGGCGCTGGCAGCGGGCATGTGATTATCCGCACTCAAGGCCGACCCCATAACGTTCCGCCCACCACCTTAGAAGAGGCCGCCCGCCTGGCCGCCCAGCACAGTCCGGCCCGCCATTCGGCCCTGGTGCCGGTGTCCTACACTTTGCGCAAGTACGTCACCAAAGTCAAGGGCGGCTCCCCCGGCCAGGTGACTTACCGCCACGAAAAAACCTTGTTCGTCAGTCCTTCGGGGGAAGTGTGAGGCTTTCTCCCGGCACAGAGCGCCGTAGTCGCCGGTTGCCCCCAAGCCCTGCTCATTAACCCCGCTGAGAGGGAATGGATTGGGGCATAGCCAAGGTGCCTTGTTGCGCCAAGCGGGGCAGTATCGTTATCCGCTGTTTCACCTTTCCCTGTAAAGTACGAGCATCGTTGTACAGTTCGGCCTCCAGGGTCAAATCCCCCGGATACCGAGCCACGCAGGTTATTTCTATCACCAGCAGTTGGCTGGGGGGCACGTAGCGGTAATAGAGGTAACGATAGCGGCCTATGTCGTACAGTTCATCGGCCCGCGGGTTCAGGTTCGTCAGCGGGCAGCGGCGGAAGAACTCGCGAGGGATGCGAATCAGGGCCCCGGTGGCATAGCGGTCGCTGGGGTTGAAGATGCACAGCATGGGTTTAAGGGTTTCACCCAAGCGCACGAACCGGGAACAGTACCCATTCAGCCTAAGGGTAACGTCCAGCGGGGGGGCGGGAGGCAACTGCAACAGGCCCCCTAAGGTCACCAGGGCCATGACTAAGAGCATAATTAAAATCCAGGCCCGGGTGGTAAGAGGCTGATGCCAAGCAGAGAGGGG
Organism: Armatimonadota bacterium; assembly: GCA_012961305.1. Lineage (GTDB taxonomy): Bacteria > Armatimonadota > UBA10988 > UBA10988 > DTZQ01 > DTZQ01. The sequence continues at coordinate 3,268 of DTZQ01000548.1, forward strand.
CACGGTGTCCTCGACCAGCCGAGAATCAAAGGTTGCACGGTAAGGTGCTCCTTCCTCTTCCTGGAGGGGCGGTCGCTCTGACTCTGGCCGAGTGCATGCCCCATCTGCCCAATGCCGACAGTACTGGCACTGCCGCAGTTGCTCGTGGCACTTGTGGCATTTGGGAAAACCCATGAGACCCTCATAGTTGAGGGTCCCGCATTTTGGGCACCGCCAGCGCTGCATGGCGTACCTCCTGCCCCGCGTATTCCGACCACCTTTTATTATACCCCTTTCCTCGCCAGTTGTCAAATTTTCGGAGGAAGACCCCTCTTGACTTTTAGGGCACGTTGTAGTATGATTAAACTGGGGGAAGGAAAAGGGAGGGTAGGTCCAAGCAGATGCCACCGTCCCGCCGACCAATTGGGCGTTTAGTGGGCTATGTGCTGTTGCTGGCTCTGGCCTTTACAGGGGCCGTGATTAGTCGGGCTTTGGATTTCGGTCAGGTGCCGGAGGAAATGATTCGCCGCGGCGTTACTTCCTTTTTAACCGGTTTGGCCGCGGGATTGGCCTGGGGTTTGGGATTGGGTTGGCTGAGCACGGCTCGTTTGCGAGCCGGGATGTTGCTGAGCGCGATTGTGTTGGGCGGACTTACGGGGGCAGCGTTGGGTTTTCTGTTCGGGGGGCGGGACGGACTTTCCTGTGC
>DTZQ01000549.1 GCA_012961305.1 Armatimonadota bacterium
CAGGCCTCCGCCAGGTCTTTGCGGACCTGTTCATCTTGCACGAGGATGAAATGCCAGGGCTGTCGGTTGCCGGCTGAGGGAGCCTGCCGCCCGGCCTCCAGAACAGTCAGCAGGTCCTCCTTCGGAATGGGCTGTGGCCGGTAGCGGCGGATGCTCCGACGTTCCATGATAGTGGCAATGGTATCCTTGGGCATTTACTTTCCTCCTTCCGGGGAAATATCCCCCGTCCTAATGGTTTTTGACTCCCCAAAGCGGTGATACCCATCAGACTTGAGCCTAAGCGTCAACATTCAGGCAAAGCAGGGCAAGCGTGCCCCAAGCCCGCTAATCTCAGGAATTGGAACGCTTGCACGTCCCTCTCCTTAGAAGTGTAACCCCAATTCCGTCCTTTGTCAAGTTGACAGGCGGCGGCCGGTGGGCTATAATGGACGCGGAAACGGAGCCATGAAGGAGTCCCACCGCAACTGCCGCCCACGGACGGAGATTATCTGCACCCTGGGCCCCGCTTCGCGCCGGGAAGAGGTGCTCAAGCGAATGGTGGAAGCGGGGATGACGATGGTACGACTGGCCTTTTCCCACGGTTCCCATGCAGAGCACGCTCACTCCATTGCCCTCGTTCGCCAGGTAAGTTCCGACCTGGGGGTGTCCCTGCCCATTTTGCAGGACTTACAAGGGCCCCACCTGCGCACGGGTAGAATAGAGGTACGAGTAAAGGTCGGTCAGGAAGTAGTCCTGTTCCCGGCCGGTCGGCCACGGAAGCGGGCGGAGGGGCGGGTTTATGTGCCCGTGCGTTACGCCCACCTGCACGAGGATGTGCGGCCGGGGAACCTCATTCTCATTCACAACGCGCGCCTTCAGTTGGAGGTGGAACGAGTAGAAGGTTGCCAGGTCGTCTGTCGAGTTCGCACGGGGGGAGTGATTCGGGGAAACAAGGGCCTCAACGTGCCCGGGGTGGAAATTCGGACCCCGGTGCTTACGGAGAAGGACCGAGGGGATTTGGCCTTCGGGCTGCAAGAGGGGATAGATTGGGTGGCCCTCTCCTTCGTGAAAGCGGCAGAGGACCTGCGGCAGTTACGGGACTTGATGGCTTCGCTGGGGCCGGAGAGGGTGCCTTCGGTGATGGCCAAGGTGGAACGGCGGGAAGCCCTGAAGAACCGCCAGGAGATTTTGGAGGAGGCGGATGCCATCATGATTGCCCGGGGGGATTTGGCCCTCGAAACCTCCTTTGCCGAACTGCCCTTCTGGCAGAAGCGACTGACCGCCGAGGCCCGGGCTAAGGGCAAGCCGGTAATCGTAGCCACGGGCATTTTGGAATCTCTGACCCACCGGCTCATTCCCTCGCGGGGGGAAGTATTGGACTTGGCCAATGCCGTTTACGACGGGGTGACCGGGGTGCTGCTGTCTCAGGAAACGGCGGTGGGTCAATACCCGGTGGAAGCGGTTGCCCTGGCCGCGCAAATCATCCGGGCCGCCGAGGAGCAGTTTTGAAAACTTTTTGTTTTCCCCACCATTGACAAAAGGGGGAATCGGTGGTATACTAAAGGCAAGGTCAGCCTTCGGATTGACAGACACCTGTGTCTGCAATTCGTGTCTGTCCTTCTGGAGTGCTGATTTTTTTATTGGCTGGTCTGTCTGTACAATGGGTTGCTTCGAAGACTTCCTTCCAGCAAGTTGTTGTTACAGCAGGACCGTCAGAGCGCTGATTGGGAAAGGAGGTGTTCACCATGGCAACCGGAGTTGTGAAATGGTTCGACGAAGCCAAGGGCTACGGGTTCATCGAGCAGGACAGTGGGGAGAAAGATGTCTTCGTGCATTTCTCTGCCATCCAAGGCACTGGCTTCAAGACGTTGCGGGAAGGGCAGGCTGTCTCTTATGAAGTGGAACAGGACCGCAAGGGTCTACGGGCCGTCAACGTGAGGGTGCTGTAAAATGAGAACTGGGCCTCGGCGGACGAGTTGGCCGGGGCTCAGCCTTTCTCCCAGGGTTGAGTTTCCGAATTGCCCAGTTGCCCAATTTCCCTTGGTCTGCGTGGTCATTCAGACCCAGTCAACGAGTACTTTCAGTTAGGGGGTGACTCTCCGGCTTAGGCCCGGAGAAATTCTAAAGGAGCACACCAATGATGGAAACACCGACTAATCCCCTGCAAGATTTAGTGCAAGAACTGGTGGACATCGCCACTGAGCACGGCAAAACTTCCTGTGCTCTGTTCGTAACCCACACAGAATCGCAACTGGCCATTTCGGAGAGCATGGACGAAATCGTGCTCATTGTCCCTGCGGTTATTTTTGCCCAAGAACCAAACATCTGGTCCTCCATCCAACAGGCAGTAACCACCACCCTTGGCGAGGCCGGGCAAGAACCGGGCCAGGGGTTCGCAGAAAAATAAGCCTTCCGCCTTCAGACCACCCCCATCCGTTTGGGCAGCATCCAATCTCCCCCTCCATGCCTCGTCCGTGATGGGCAAGTTCACGCACAACGGCAGCAGGTTGGCAGAGGCCCCATTTGCGGTTGACGTTATTTTTATGCCCCAATCCTGCTGTCAGTTTTTGCCCCCGGCTTGATTTTTAACCCCAGGGGTGGTATAATTGGGTCTTAGCGGGAAGCCGAGGCAACAGAGGCCCCACGCAAGGGCTGAGCACTGACGGGAAGGCGGTTATGGGCCATTAGGCAATTGGGCCAGGATTAAAGTGACTGAGGAGTTAGTCACCTGGCCACTTAGTTGCCTTAGCAAAAAGGGATGATGCCAATATGGTCGGGGGAGAGGGTCGGGGTTTAATGCTTATTCTGGGTTGCCTTTGTGCCTGGAGGTCTGTGGCATTTCCGGCCTCCCAGGGCGACCTGGACCAGGGCCTGGTGGCCTACTATCCGCTGGACGAGGGCACCGGAACCCTCGCCTATGACCGAAGCGGGCAGGGGAACGATGGCCGGCTGGTCGGGGCCGAGTGGGTGAAGGGCCGACATCGGGCCGCCCTGGACTTCGATGGCTTTGACGACTACGTGGACTGTGGCGACCACCCCACCCTCCGGGTGGCAGAGGCTCTCACGCTGACCGTTTGGGCGAACACGCCCCGCCTGCACGGCAATCAATACCTGGTCTCCAAGAGGGGTTGGAACATCTATTTGGGCTCCGATGGACGGCCCCGCTTCGAGACGCGCGACGCGGCGAACCGGCGATGGGACACGCTCACGGCAAAACACCCGCTGCGGGCGGGCGAATGGGCGTTCCTCGCCGCAGTCCACAACCCTCAGACCCAGCGGCTCGAAGTGTACGTGAATGGCGAACTGAGCAACGCCAAAGCCCGCACCGATGGCCGCTTGGGCGGTGTGGTCAGAAGTAAATTGCTCCTGGGCACTTATGCCTCGCATTCCCAATATTTTAACGGCCTCCTGGCCGAACTGCGCATCTACAACCGAGCGCTGCGGCCCAGCGAAATTAAACGGCTCTACCAGCAAGGTCAGCAGCGATTCGAGGTCTCACTGCGTCCCCCCACGTTTCGCTTAAGTCTGCATCCGCGCCTTTACCCGACCAGAGGCCGAGTGGTAGTGGACTTCTATTTGCGTGCTCTCCAACCGGTGCCGGAGGGCACGTCGGCCTCGGTGGAACTCAGGGAGGCAGCAACGAACCGTCCGGTACAGCGCCAGCGGGTCGAAGTTCCATCGGCGGGGGAGTTGGTGCGAGTGGGATTGGCCCCGAAGTCGCTGGCGCCGGGCGACTACGAGGTGCGGGGAGCCGTCCACAACCGCCAGGGCAAAATCCTGGCCACGGCCTCGGTGCCCTTCGCCTGGCCGCAGCCTCCGTGGTGGTTGGGGACGAAGGAGGGAACGGGCGAGGAGGTCCTGCCCCCTTGGGAGCCGGTGCGAGTGGAGGAACGCGCGGGGACAGTTACCGTTCGCCTCTGGGGACGGAGGTACGAGTTGGGAGAACAACCCTTCCTGCAGCGCATCCGCAGCGCAGATGCTGATTTGCTCGCCGCACCCATCCGGCTCTCGGCCCGGTGCGATGGCGCCCCCCAGCACTGGCGCGAAGGCTCTCTCAAGATAGGGGCTCAGCGGCCGTCGTCGGTCCGCATTGAGCAACGCTGTCGCAGCGAGGTCTTGAGCCTCACGGCCACCACAACGGTGGAGTACGACGGCCTGGTCCGGCTCGACTGGCAACTCCAACCCCTGCGGCCCATCCGACTGGAAGCGCTGACCTTCGAGATTCCCCTGGCGGCGGGCGCCAAGTACCTGTACTACTGGCCCGAACGGGAGGCACCGTGGACGGCCCATCGGCCAGGCGCTTTGTCTGGGGAAGCCGTAGCCATGAAGTTCAACCCGGTCCTGTGGCTGGGTGACGAGGAACGAGGCTTGCAGTGGTTCTGTGAATCCGACCGAAACTGGCACTACGCCGACCCTGAGCAGGCCATCGAAATCGTCCGCGAGGGCCA
>DTZQ01000550.1 GCA_012961305.1 Armatimonadota bacterium
CTCAGCCGTGTCCGGGTACTCCGCGGCAATTTCCTCGGCAATCATGCGGATGGCAGCGATGGGATTACGCAGGTCGTGCATGATGGTGCTGGCCATCTGCCCGACGGTGGCCAACCGTTCGGCCTCGCGCTGCTCCTGAGCAATACGCAGCCGCTCGAAGGCTAAGGCTGCGTGGGCGGTAAGCACGGAGAGGAGTTCCGCATCGGCTTCGGTAAACGTGGCTGGAGTGTGGTGTTTGTTCAAGTTCAGCACCCCGATGACCCGGTCACGCACTGTAAGGGGCAGACTGAGGGAAGCAGTTATGTTCCCCCGCCGCATTTTAGCGGCGAATTCCGGATTGTCCTGAGGACCGCCGCGCAGGATAAGGGGCTCTCCCGTGGCCAATACGTGCCCGGCAATAGTTCCCTGCACCAGAGAGCAGGTCCCCACAGCTGCCTCTGGAGGAAGGCCCTGAACAGCCATCAAGCGAAGGTGTTTTTCGTTTTCCCGCAGGAGCAGCGAACCACTGTCAGCCCCACTCTTGCGCACGCCTATGTGCAAGACGAATTCTGCCAGTTCTCGCAGGTCATCAATGACTAAAATGTTCCGCATGGTTTGGTAAAGGTCTGCGTAGGCGTGCAGACGGGCAAGTTCCTGTTCCATTTGCTTTTTCTCCAACACCCGCTGCACTTCGGCCACCAGTTGCTCCCGCCGGACCGGCTTGGCCAGAAAGCCCCGAAAACCTGCCTTTAAGGCCTCTACCAACACCTCGAAAGTGCCATAACCCGTCAGCAGAATACCGGGGGGTTCCGGGTAGGCAGCATGTATTTCGCGGAAAACCTCCACTCCGTTGCGACCGGGCAATTGGTAGTCTATGAGGACCGCATCAAAAGTTTCGGTTTCCATCTTCGCCAGAGCCTCTTCCCCATCTGCGGCCGTAATTACCTCATAGCCAGCCGCTTGGAGGACACGCTGACAGAGGGTACGAATAAGGTCCTCATCATCTACCACTAAAATCTTCAAGCATTCCGAAAAACTCATATCTACCTCCTTTGCTTGTTAAAAACGATTTTCCAGGTCAAAAAGTGTCCAGTTTTCTTTGGTGGTTCCCAGAATTGACCTTGACGCGTCTGGGGTATTTTGGTATAATGAGCGTACCCTCTGGTTGTTCCCTACAAGGAGGAGGTCAAGTATGCAAGGTCTCATCGTGGCGGGGTTGGGTTTGATAATCTTGACTTTGGCTTTCATCCTCCTGGTGGTCAACAATCAACTCAAGTTGCAAGCCCAAGACCATCGCTACGCACGCGTAGAAGAACTGAGTTACATTCTGCCCATCCTTTTCATCGTCGCCGGCCTGGTGTTCATGGCCATTGGGCTAATGAGCGCGGTTTTGGAGGCTCTGGCAGCGTATCGGGAGGATAGGACCTCCTGGATGCCCCTGTTCGCCCTTGGCCGTTTAGCCTGCACCTTCCTTAGTGGCCTTGGCCAGGTCTAAGCGGTTAATCGCCCGCAGGCCGGGAATCTGGGAAAGCAGTACCACCACGAGGATTACGAGGGCCGAACCCAGATAGGTGCGCAGGGTGAGGATAACCCGCAAGGAGATGGTCTCACTCTCGTATAAGTTCAAAAACAGCACCGCCAGCGTGTATCCCAGGGGCAGGCCCACCAACAGGCCCAGGAAACCCATCAGCAAGTTCTCTATGGTAGTCATTATCCCCATTCGATGGCGGTCCAAGCCCAGGGTCCGCAGGGCTGCCAACTCCCGCGTGCGTTCCAAGAGGTTGACACTCAGGGCGTTGAACACAATGGCAAAGGCTAATCCCCCCCCGAAAAGGAGCATTACTCCCACGAAAGTGTAAGTGAAGGCCAACATTTCGTCTACTTCCCGTTTCGTTTGAGCGGTCAACTCCAGGCCGGCGGCGCCGGGCAGGTCGTAGAGGTCGTCGCGAACCTCCTCCAGATAGGCGGGTTCCACGGCGACCAGGACTCCCGTGACGGCCTGCGGGGGCCATTCCAGAGCGGTGGTGAAGGCCCGTCGCACCCGTTTCAGAGGCCAAAAAACCATTGCTCCCACCGGTTGGCGAATAACCGGCCCCACGGGGACGACCCATTCGGCTTTCACCTCCTTCGTGCTGTGGGAGTAACGCAGCAGCAGGGTATCACCCGTATCTACGCCCAACTTGCGCCGCAGTAGTGGACTGAGGTAAAGCCCCTCGCTGCGGACAGAAAGCGGTTCTCCTTTGGGCCCCAGCACCCGCAACAACTGGGCATCCGGCCGCAGGCCCATCAGCAAGGTGGTGTAGGTGGCTGTCCCTCGTTTCAATTCCACCGGCACTTCCAGCAGCGGCTCCACTCGGTGCACGCCCTTCCACTGGGCGATGTAGTGGAGTATCCGCTCCGTCTGGGCCGGCAGGAAAATCACCCGCAGGTCGTAGAGTTGAATGCGGCCAAAACAGAGGTTCAAAGCCTCCTCGATGGAATCGAGGAAGGCTGCGGAGACGATGATGAGGCTAACCCCGATGGCCACCCCCAGGACGGTGGACAGCGTGCGACGAGGCTGGCGCAATAGGTTGCGCAAGGGGATTTTCCAGGTGTAGGAAACCCGGGCCAGGGCCGGAATCCAGCGTTCCCAAAAAGGTCGGCGGCCCAGGGGGGGAGCCTCCTCACGCATGGCCAGGGCCGGAGACAGTTGGGCTGCCCACCAGGCTGGTGCGGCTCCAGCCCCCAAACAGGTGGCCAGCCCCAGCCCAAATCCGATGAAGTTGACCAGCCAGCGGGGCTGCAGGACGACAAAGGGGATGTTCAATATGCTCACATACTCCCTGGTGATGAGATGCGACAACCACTGGCCAAAACCAACCCCAGCGGCACCCCCTAACCCTCCCACCAAGGCCGCGAACCAAAGGTAATGGGCCAACACCGCCCGGCTGGTGAACCCACTGGCCCGCAGGAATCCAATTTGCGGTCGCTGGAGGTGTACCAACCGGTTCAGCAGAGTGGCAATGGAGAGGGCAGCAGCGGTCAGAAAAAGCAGCGGAAATACCGCCGCCAGTTCCCGGAACCCCTCCAAGTCCATGCGCAGCAGTTTGTTGCTGGGCTGTTCTTCCTGGGGCACCACCTCCTCCGCCCCGTAGGGTCGCAGCCGTTCCTTGAACTGGGCCATCAGCACCTCGCGCCGGGCCGGGTCGGCCCGCACGCAGACCTCGTTGACCAGCCCGGCAAAATCGAACAACTCTTCGGCCTGTTCGTGGGAGATGAAAATCACGCCGAAGGTAGAGGGAGTGGGCATGAGGGTATGCTTGTCCCGCACCACCAGGATGTACTCGGGACTGGCTACCAGGCCGACGACGGTGAACTTTACCTTTTCGCCGTCAATTACTGGGGTCAGCACTCCTCCCAGCCGGTAGCCATGATGTTCCGCGAACCCTTTTTCCATTAATGCTTCCCGACCATGAAGACTGCGCCTGCTCCGGCCCAAATACCGACCTTCCTTCACCAGTACATCATTGACCCGCGGCTGGTAGGGGGTGGGCAGGGAGATGAATCGGACTACAATTTTTTGCGCCTCCGGCTCCTTCTGTTCCAGTTCCACATCCTTAACAATTCGGGCCTCTAAAGCCCGCACCCCGGGCAGCCGGGCCAATTTGCGCACGTATTCCCGGGGGGCCGCGTCGAAGGACACGCTGAAGTCAGCGAAATGGAGGCGCTCATAAGAGGAAAAATAAGAAGCCTTGAGGTTTTCGTAGGAAACCAGCGACCCCACAAAAAAAGCCACCCCTAAAAGTACCACAAAAGTAACCGCGGCAAACTGCCACTTCCCCTGCCACAAGTCCCGCCCCAGTTTAGTGTACAGGTAAGACACCGACTCTCCCCTGCCTCAAGCCTCCGGAATCCGCTCCAACATTTCGCGCACCCGCTCCTTGCCCAGGAGCCCGTGAAAAAGGCGACTGGAAAGGCCGTACCGAGAACCGACACAGGTGCCCCTAGCTGAGCAGGCGGGTGATCATGTGTACCACATCGTCGCCGGGCACCTTCTCCGGGCCGGCCAGGAGGGCATCAGTGA
>DTZQ01000551.1 GCA_012961305.1 Armatimonadota bacterium
GGGCGAAGGTGACCTCCCTGGGCCCGCTGGAGGCGCCGGAGGGGGTGAAAGCCTACGGCTTTGAAACCGCAGGGCGGACGCTCATCGTTGCCTGGGCGGAGGAGGGGGCGGAGCCGGTGGAGATACCGCTGGCGGGCAAACCTTGGCGGGCAGTGGACTTACAGGGCAACGAACTGGGAGCCGACCGGGTAGTTCTGACCGAACGGCCGCTGTACTTGGTAATGGCGGGAACGGCCCGGCGCGAAAGGCTGGGCTTATGGCCGTGAGGCTTCGCGGATGGATGATAAACTCATGCTAACCTCGGGACAGCGACTTAGAAGTGGACTGATAATCTTTTTCCTGCTGGGGACGGCAAGGGCGGTAGCCGACCCCTGGGAGTTGTCGCCTGCTACCTGGGAACTGAAGGAGGTGACCCGGGGCCAACCTTGGGAGACGAGGGTACAGGTGCGTAACCTCAGTTCCGCCACCCTGCATCTGGAACCGCCGCGAACCACCTGTGATTTCCTCACCGCCCAGTTGGATTCCAGCCGGTTGCCTCCCGGAGGGGTTGCTAATCTGCGGGTGCATATCGACTCAAGTGCGGCTCCTTCTCAGTTTCGCTGCACGGTCTTCATATCCACCGTCTCCCCACCTCTGACCCAAACTTTAGACGTGGTAGGTCTTTTCTCGGAACCCAACTTGCAACTTAACTCTGAGGGATGGCAAGTTCCCTGGCCCCCAGAGCAGGAAGGGCTCGAAACCACGATAGAATTGTCCAATTTAGGCCCCGGCCCCCTGCACTTCCAAGGAGTATCCTCCTCTGACCCGCGTCTGCAAGCAGAAATCACCCCTACCCTCGTACCGCCCCGGGGGAAAGCAATCCTACATTTGCGCCTGGACACCCGTAATTTGACCCCGCCCTTCAGTTTTACGGTGCCCATACTCAGCAACGACCCCTTAGAGCCGCGGCGCGTGCTGAAGGTAGTGTCCAAGAAGTCCAACCGCTTGCGAGTTTCCTTCCCCTCGGCCTCTGGGGCACCGGTGGGGCCGGTGCGCCTGCGCTTCTTCTACGCGCCCGGCTGTGGCAGTTGCCGTCGCCTGCAGGAGGACTTCTTACCTCAAATTCGGCAGCGTTACGGCGATTTAGTGCGCATTGAGGAGTACGATATTACCAACCGCCGCAATTACCAAAAACTGTTGCGGTTGGAAGGGGCCTATGAAAAGTGGTCGCGGGCCCCAGCCAGAATTTTTCTGGGCAATACCTGTCTGGCAGGGGAGGAGGAAATCCGCGAACGGCTGGAGGAGGTCATTGAGCGGAACCTCCGGACTCCTACCTGGGAACCCGATACTGGGCGGCTGGCCACCCTCGTCCAATGGCGACCCTGGGTGCCCACGCCGGAGGATGAGGAACTGCTGCGCTCGCGGTTCCAGTCCTTCACCATATTCGCCGTGGCCTTGGCCGGGCTGATAGATGGAGTAAATCCCTGTGCCTTAACGACCCTGGTTTTTCTGATTTCCTTTTTAGCCTACGCTGGTCGCCAGCCCCGCGAACTGTGGGGCATAGGACTGGTGTTTACGGCGGTGACCTTCCTGACTTACTTGGGATTGGGGATAGGACTTTTTGGGGCCCTGCAGAGCCTGGCGGTGTACTACCACTTGGCGCGAGTGGTGAACTGGACTGCCGGATTGTTGGCTTTGGGAGTGGCGGGAGTGCAACTTTATGACCTAAACGTGGCCCGACGCGGTGTGTCCACCCGTGCTTGGAAGGGACAACTGCCGCAGCAGGTGAAACGGTACATTCATGCTATTGTGCGCACCCATATGGGGCCGGGCAAAATGCTCTGGGGAGTAGGAACTGCTGCTTTCTTGGTGACCCTCTTCGAGGCGGTGTGCACTGGTCAGGTGTACCTGCCGACCATTGTGCTGGTCCTGCAAGATGCAACCCTGCAGGCACGAGCAGCGGGGTATTTGCTGCTGTACAACCTCCTTTTTGTAACCCCCTTGGTGGTCGTATTTGTCCTGGCAGCCGGCGGCCTGCGTTCCGAGGTTCTACGGGCCTGGGCTCAGCGGCATGTGGTGGGGCTGAAAATCCTCCTCGCCCTGCTCATGCTGCTCTTGGCCGGACTGTTGCTGCTGCCCAGAAGTATGTATTCTCTATGGTGCCTTGGAGTGCACTCTTAACATCTTTGCCACTTCGGGGACTATGGGGCCCGCCAATTCCTCCTTGTACACATAGCCAACGCCAAAATCGCCCGGACCCAGAGGATTCCAATGAAGGAGGAACTTAGTCAAGAGGTGACAGCGAAATTTTTTGAGCTGGCTAAAGCCCGGCCTCCTCAGGGAGGGCTGGGAGAAGGAAAGGGGTCTGGTGGGGCCAGGCTTACATAGGGCTTTGGCTCCTGCCGGGGTGGGGGAATTGACAGCGTGGACCCTTTTGTGCCATATTTACTGGGGAATTGCAGGATGCAACGCAAGATGCCGGGGAAGGAAAAGACCAATTGTTCGGAACGACGGCTCGTGCTGCGGGCCTATGCGAAGGTCAATTTGTCCTTGGAAATCTTGGGCCAGCGGGCGGATGGGTATCATGAACTCGTAACCGTGCTGCAAACGGTGAGCCTTTGTGACCGACTAACGCTGGAATCCCTACCTGAGGGGGGGATTGAAGTGCGGTGTGACCATCCGGCGGTGGGCTCAGGCCCGGACAATTTGGCCTATCGGGCAGCGCGGGCCTTTCAGCAGGCCCTTGCCGAACGGCGGGGAGTGCGTATTTCCCTGGCCAAACGCATTCCCGTGGGCAGCGGACTGGGGGGAGGAAGCAGCGATGCCGCAGCTACGCTGGGGGGCCTGAACTGTCTTTGGTCGGCCGGTTGGAGCGAGGAAGAACTGCGAACTTTGGCCGCAGAACTTGGTTCCGACGTGCCTTTTTTCCTGGGCGGAGGGACCTGTCTGGGAGAGGGACGGGGCGAACGCCTTACCCCCTTGCCCTCCCTGCCGGAAACGGCGTTGGTGCTGGTCTTTCCGCCCGACGCGGGCATTTCCACAGCCGAGGTCTACCGGGCTTTGGCCGGAAAGGTACAAGCCGCCGGCGCCCGCACCCGGGCCCTCATTGCGGCCCTGGAGGCCGGCGATTTGGAAGGGGTAATCGCCCAGGGATGGAACGACTTGGAAGCCGTTGTTTTCGCCCGGCGGCCAGAACTGCAAAAGGCAGCAGAGGGAATGAGGGCCTGCGGCCTGCGCGGCGTGCGGCTCACGGGCAGCGGGGCAGCCCTGTACGGGTTTGTCGAACCGGCGGCTTCGGCCCGCTTGGTGGCCCGGCTGCGGGAACGCCTGCCGGGGTACTGGCTACGGGTGGTGGAACCCGTGTCCCGCGGATGGGAGGAAGAGAGGGTTTAAGGTCGGCTCCGGCCCGCGCCTTGGGCATCAGCCCCAAACACTACCCCCCGTGCAAATTCGCAAGCGGCTTTGCTTCATTTTACGGCCCTCTTTTTGCCTTCCTTCTGACCCTGAGAAGTGGTTGTTAGCATTTTACCACAAAGTCGGGGCTTTGTCCAGAACCAGCCGCGAAATTTTTCCGGTTGCACAGAACTTTCCTTTGTGTTAAAATGAACCCATGCGTCCCTTTTTCGTGGCCCTGCAATTTCTGACCCGTCTGCCGGTGCCCTCGTCAGGGCCCGTGCAGTCCCAGGAATGGAGCCGGGCCGCGGTCTGCTTCCCTTTGGTAGGGGTCGTCTTGGGCGGACTGTTGGCCGCCGGAGACTGGGTCGCCCGGCAGGGTTGGGGCCTGCCAGCCGCCAGTGCTTTGGTGCTGGTAACTTCCCTCGCCTTGACGGGCGCGCTGCACTTGGACGGGTTGATGGATACCTGCGACGGCCTGTTCGGGCCCGGCGACCGGAAACGGCGGTTGGAGATAATGCGGGACAGCCGGGTGGGGGCCTTCGGCGTGTTGGGCGCGGTCAGCGTGCTCCTGCTGAAATACAGCCTGCTCTTGGAACTCTCCGGCGACTGGCGCTGGCGGGTCATTCTGCTGATGCCGGTTTTAGGTCGGTGGATGATGGTTTATGCTCTGGCCTTTTGCCCGCCAGCACGGGAAGAGGGGCTCGGTTACACCCTGGCCACCGCGACGCAGGGCAAACATTGGGCGGGTGCATCGGTGGTGGCGTTGGCGGCGACCTGGACCCTGTTTCCAGCGGAAAAGGCCCTCCTTTTGTTGGGCGGTGCCTGGGTCGGAGGGATGCTGGTCAGCCGCTTCCTGCAAGCCGCTTTGGGTGGTTTGACCGGGGACACCTATGGAGCCCTCAACGAGTTGGTGGAAGTGGCGACTCTGGCTCTGGCGGTTTGGGGGTAGGTTTTCCCTCACCGCAAAGGACGCCGAGAATGCAGAGCAGACAAACAGCGTAGCGTATCGCTTATCGCCTATTGTAGCCGTCAGCCCGCAACCCGCTGACCGCTGATGGCCGTGGTTGAAGATAAGCGATACACCATAAGCCCTAGGCGATAGGCCATAAGGCAGGGGGGTGGCAGTCAGGAATAGGCATGGGCAAACAACTGGTGCTCATCTTGGGTGGGGTGCGCAGTGGCAAGAGTGCCTTCGCGGAGCGGTTAGCGGGAGGGTGGTCAGAGCAGGTGGCCTACTTGGCAACCGCCCAACCGGTGGACGGAGAGATGTGTGCCCGCATCGCCGCCCATCGTCGGCGGAGACCGCGTACCTGGTTCACTTTGGAGGCCCAAACCACCGTGCCGGAGGCCATCCGCGCCGCCGGACATCGGGCGGAGGTGTTGCTTGTGGACTGCCTGACCAATTTCCTGGCCAATTTGATGATGTCCCCCCACCTCACAGCGGAAGCCGACCCGCCCCCAGAAAAGTTGGCCACTTATCTGGCGGTGGTGCAGGAGGCCGTCGCCGACCTGCTGGAGGCTTATCGCGAGGTGCCCGCCAGCCTCATCGTAGTCAGCAACGAGGTCGGGCAGGGCGTGGTGCCCCCTTACGCTTTGGGACGGGTCTTCCGCGACGCCTTAGGTTGGGCCAACACCACCCTGGCGGAGGCCGCGGATACGGTCTACTGGCTAATCGCGGGCCTGCCCTTAGCCATTAAGCAAGAGGGCAAATTACGCTTTAAGCCGGCTGATGGCTGAATGCTTAAATAGGAGGTGCCGACATGTCGCTGGTGGAGGGAACCATCGCCCGAATTGGGCCTTTGGACGAAGCGGCCCTGACCCAAGCGCGGGCCCGGCAAGACCAACTGACCAAACCGCCCGGCAGTTTGGGTCGGTTGGAGGAACTTTCAGTCCACCTGGCCGGCATCACCGGACAGTTGGCCCCGCCGGTGGAGCAAAAGGTCATTTTCACCTTCGCTGGCGA
>DTZQ01000552.1 GCA_012961305.1 Armatimonadota bacterium
CAGTCCCTGGATGGGCGAACGGCGAAAGAAAAACTGAGGTGCTCCCCGCTCCCCCACCCGCTCCAAATCCCCTTCGTAGGCTTCCTGGTCCCAATACCATTCCTCATCTTGCAGGATGTATTCCAGTACCCGAAAGTCCTCCGGTCCCTTTAGTTTGGCCTCAGTATGGTAGCCGGACAACCCCCAGGCATCAAAGTGGATGACCTCAGTCAAAGTCCCTATGGGCGTTTCCCAAGTGTGCCGCAGTCTTTTCCCGCCCACCCACTCGCTGGTGACCTTCACTTTTCGGCGCCGGACGCGCAACCCGTTCCCGAAGTATCTCACCGAGGCATGGCAATAGTCGTAAATTTCGAGCAAGTCCGCGCCGCGCAGATGCTCGGGCAAGGTATCCCGTTTCTTGTTCACGGCGTACCAAAACTCCAACCTCGGCTGCCAAAGCACGCCACCGGGGTCATCCCCGCGAAAAATGGCCAGGTTCATCTCCCGAAAATTGCGGTTTTCTTTAGCCATCGTACCTCCCATACTTGTGGGCCGCCCTAACCATAGCAATGTAGTTTTCCGCCTTACAGCCGGGGTGAATCGAATTGGAAGAACTGATGATGTAGCCACCTCCGGGAGCAGCCTTTTCAATGGTCTTCCTGACTGTTTCCTCCACCTCCTCTTCCGTGCCGAAGGGAAGCAGATACCGGCAATCAATGTTCCCCAGGATGCAGGCCCGCCCAGTCAGATATTCTTTGACCTCAGCGATGTCCATGCATTGGGGCTGAATGGGATGGATGCCGTCAAAGCCGACCTCCAATAAATCGTCTAAGATGGGCCAGATGTTCCCATCGGAGTGCTTCACTATTTTCACCCCTTTTTCGTGCGCGTAGTCTACCAGTTCCTTATGATAGGGTTTAATGTACTCGCGATAGTGCTGGGGGGACATGATGGTAGTTTGCTCCCCGGCAAGGTCGCCGGGCACGATAATCACGTCGGCTCCCGTCTCAACCGCCAAATCAAGGGCTGCCAAGTCAAAATCCGTAGCCATACGAGCCAAGTCGTGGACAAACTGAGGGTTCAGCAGGTAATCCATTAGCAGGTTCTGCATTCCGCCACGCCGCCGCCAACTGACTTTGAAGGGGTCCGTAATGCAAACAAAATGAGCCTTACTGGGCCCTGCTTGCTCGATGACGTAGCGTACTCGGGCAAAATCATCCGGCTCGAGTTTGGAGGCCATGTCAAACCCCTTGAGGTCTGCGGGTTCCTTGATGGGCCCTTCCAGGGGGAAAGGCTCCCCATGCTCGCTCAGGTAGTAGATAGTGCCATACTTGTCCCGGCCCCTGTCCGCGCTTATTTGCTTCAAGCCAATGGAGAAATTGGAGCAGGTGGCATCCAGCCCCAATTCTTTGACCACCAGACAGTAAAGGTCCAGAATTTCCCACCTCTCCTCCCCGAACCGGTCCTTTGTTGCCTCCACCTTTACTGCCTCTGGGACCAGCCGCTCAGCAAGGCTAACGATGTTCGGTTCATTGATGTACAACTCAACAATAGGCACCTTGTCGGGCTGCTGACAACTTAGGGCAACTAAAACCCTCTCCTTGGAATTCATGGCGGAACTCCTCCTTATTAGTGGTCAGCCTTCAACCGTCAATTGTATCACACTCCAACCTTTTTGTCCAGAGTTGCGCTTCCCCTTGACTTTTGGGGAGGATTAGGATATAATGAGGGAGGAACTCGGTTATGGCCCTTCCAAAGTTTCAGGGCTGAAGGGAGGAACAGATGACCCGGGAAGCCGATTGGATGCGACAGGCGGAGGCAGACCTTAAGGCAGCGAGGGATTTGTTCGCTACGGATAACTATGCCCATGCGTGTTTCTTCTGCCAACAGGCGGCAGAAAAAGCCCTAAAGGCTTTACTGGAACGGCAGCGCTTGAGTCCCTTTGGACATGATTTGGAAAGTTTACTGGAGGAAGTGAGAAATTTCTTTGGGGTGTCCACGGAAACCGAACAGGCCTGCATTCGCCTCAATAAGTTTTACATACCCCCCCGTTATGTGAACGCTTTTCCTACGGGTGCCCCGGTGAACCATTATCACGATTTTGAGGCCCAGCAGGCCCTCGCCGACGCGCAGGAGGTACTGTCCTTTGTGCGTTCCCATATCTGAACAACCCGGCTATTCCTATTTGGCCCAATTTGTGGAACGAGTCCTCCGAGAGAAGGGAGAGGAAATTGAGTTTATTGTCCTTTACGGTTCCCGGGCCAAAGGGAATTGGAAACCGCACAGCGATTTTGACCTCCTAATCGGCTTGCGCATTGACGATGGGAAAGACTTCCTGAGCCGCCTTGAGGATTATTGGCGGCTCCGGGAAAAACTGGTGGAGCCCTTCGTTTACAGCCGTTCAGAGTTGGCACAGATGTTCGCCCAGTTCCATGGAACCCTTTTGGAGGCCCTCGACCATGGCGTAGTGCTATTTGACCGAGGTCAATGGGCTTGTTTTCAGCGGCAATTCCAGCAGTGGAAGGAGCAAGGGACAGTGGAACGAGTAGCCGTTGGCTGGCGGATTTCGCGGCTGAAAAGGGGGAGGTATTGATGCTCATGAGCGCAAGAAGTTACCAGGCCGTAATTGACCGCTTGGAAGGGGAATGGGCGGTGCTCTTGGTAGAGGGGGAAGGGGTACGCCTCAATGTGCCTCGCCAACTACTCCCCGCCGAATGGCGTGAAGGGGACTGGCTGCGCCTGACCCTGACCCGGGAAGAAAACACCACTCAGGAACATCATACTCGCGTGCGAGAGTTGATGGAGGATTTGCAACCGAGGGAAGGTGATTTCGAGGTATAGTTATCCAAGGCTCTCCCTGCCTAATCCCCCCAAGCCGTTGTACCCCCGTGACAAAAAATGCAAAATATGCTATAATATAGGCTGTGGCCGGAGACTACCCATGGCGGCAAAGAGAAAACAGTCCCATAATAAGAAAAAGCGCACCCTTGCTACACGCACCAGTTCTCGTTATCGGTATGAAATAGGTGGGCTGTTGGTCATTACTCTGGGAGCGCTGATGCTCGCCGGAATGCAGTATCGCCAGGCGGGCCCCGTAGTATCCTGGCTGGTTAATGGAATGTTGGTGGCTTTCGGGCAGTTGACCCTGCTTATTCCTTTTTTGCTTTTTCTTTACGGTGGGTTGATGATTTTCCGCCAAAGCCGGGAGCGCCTCCCTGCTATTGGCGGAGGGGGGGCCCTGTTTATGCTTGCCCTGCTGGGCTTCTTTCATCTGGTAGTACCCCCGGGACAGGAGTTTCTGTGGCCCCAGGCCCATGGCGGCTACCTTGGAGCAGCATTGGTGTACGTATTGCGATGGGGATTGGGGCAAGTGGGCAGTTACATTGTCTTAGGGGCGCTGGCCATAGCCGCCCTGGTGATTCTCAGCGAAACTTCGGTGGCCGAATTAACCACGGCGGTGATTGAGGAATTGCGGGATTTAGCGAAAGGCCTGGGGAACCTATGGCAAAGGACGCACCACTGGTGGAGGCAGCGCCGGGGGGCCCAAACGGCGGCCAAACCGAAAAAGGCCCCTCAGCGCCGTACCCCGGCACCTCCGACTTCGGTAGAACCACCGACTCAACCCTCCCCTGAGCCGGAAACAGCGGTCGCGACCGCAGAGGAAACGACTCCTCCAACTGAAGCGGGGCCTGAGAAACCGGCGGAAAAACGGCCCCCAGGCCAGTATCGCTTCCCCGATTTGGAGTTGATTCGTCCCCATGAACGACAGCAAATTCCCGACCGCAACGGGGAAATCGCCGCCACCGCGGTGAAGTTAGAGGAAACCCTGGCCAGTTTTGGGATTGAGGCCCGGGTGGTCAACATTGAGCACGGGCCGGCGGTGACCCGGTATGAAATCGTGCTGGCGCCGGGCATTCGGGTGAGCAAGGTCACCAATCTGGCCGACGATTTAGCCCTGGCCCTCTCTTCCCTGAGCGTGCGCGTGGAAGCCCCAGTGCCGGGCAAAGGAGTGGTGGGCATCGAGGTGGCCAACCGACAGCGGGAGTTTGTCTATCTGGTGGACATTTTGGAATCGCCGGAGTTCCAACGGGCCAAGGGGGAACTGGTCTTTGCTTTGGGTAAGGACATTGCGGGGCACATTGTCTTAGCGGATTTGGGGCGTATGCCCCATTTGCTCCTCGGCGGAGCCACCAATTCCGGCAAGAGCGTTTGCCTGAATGCTCTCATCGTGAGCCTCATTTACCGGCTCACACCGCGGGAAGTGCGCTTCCTCATGATTGACCCCAAGCGGGTGGAACTGACCCTGTACAATGGCATTCCCCATCTCGACCGGCGGGTGGTTACCAATCCCAAGGACGCGGCAGACCTGCTGCGAGGGGCCATTCAGGAAATGGAAGCCCGCTACGACCGCTTTGCCCAGGCCGGCGTGCGTGACATCCATTCCTTCAATCGGCGGGCCAGGGAGGAGGAACGCATGCCGTATTTCATCATCATCATTGACGAACTGGCAGACCTGATGATGCAGGCGGCGGTCGAGTTTGAAACCTCCATCTGTCGGCTGGCTCAGTTGGCCCGGGCCACGGGCATCCACTTGGTAGTAGCCACCCAGCGCCCCTCGGTGAACGTCATCACCGGCACCATTAAAGCCAACATCAGTTCCCGCATCGCCTTTGCTGTGGCTTCGCAGGTGGATTCCCGGACCATCATTGACCAAGTAGGGGCGGAACGGCTCATCGGCAGTGGCGACATGCTGTACTATCCCATTGAGGCCACTAAACCAGTTCGCATTCAGGGGGCCTTCATCGGCGAGGAGCAGGTGCGGCGGCTGGTGAACTATTTGCGGCAACTCAAACGGGAGATATGGTTGGAATACGAACCCATTGTCCAACCCGTGGAGGCAGGCGAGGAACGTCCTACGCGGTGGGCCCCGCTGGAGGAGGAAATTGAAGACGAACTGTACGAAGCCGCGGTGGCCCTGGTTATTGCGGAGGGACAGGCTTCCGCTTCACGCCTCCAACGCAAGTTCAGCATCGGATATAACCGGGCGGGGCGGTTGATAGACCTGATGGAGGAACGAGGCATCGTGGGCCCGGCCGAGGGGAGTAAGCCGCGCAAGGTGCTCGTTCCCCGGCCCCCAGCCCC
>DTZQ01000553.1 GCA_012961305.1 Armatimonadota bacterium
CCCCTACCGTGGAAGCCGGCCCAGACCAAACGGTCAACGAAGGGGACACCGTCTCCTTCTCCGGCTCCTTCACCGACCCCGGCAGCGCCGACACCCACACCTACTCCTGGGACTTCGGCGACGGCAACACCGCCTCCGGCACTCTTACCCCCACTCACACCTATGCCGACAATGGCACCTACACTGTCACTTTAACCGTCACCGATGACGATGGCGACAGTGGCAGCGACACCCTCACCGTCACCGTGAACAACGTGGCCCCTACCATTGTCTCCGTGACCAATGATGGGCCGGTGCTTACCCGTCAAGCAGTTACGGTAACCATCACTGCCACCGACCCCGGCAGCGGTGATGTTCTGACCTATGAGTGGGATTGGGACGACGATGGTACTTACGAGGAGAGCAGCGCCAGCAACAGCGCCAGCCATACCTACGCTTTGAAGGGCACCTATTCGGTGGGGGTGCGGGTGAGGGATGATGATGGCGGCGAAGCCACGGGCAGCACCACGGTTACGGTACTTAATCGGCCGGTGGATGCCGACCAGTCAGAGGTCAGGGTAAATCCTGCGGTTCTGCCGGGCGATGACCAGACAGAGGCGACCGTGACCATCATCCTGCGCGATGCAGAGGGGCAGCCGATTCAGGGGGTTGTGGCGGGGGACATAGTCGTAGGGACTTCTCCGAGCGAAGGGGTCACCCTTACCCCGCCGACCCAAGACACCGGTTCCGACGGTCAAACCACAGCCACCCTCAAGCGCGACCGGCCGGGGAGGGTAACGGTTACGGTGCAGGTTGGAGGAGTGACCCTGAGTGACCAGCCGACGGTGCGTTTCCTGCCCGTGCTCGCTTACCACCTGACGCCGGGCCTGCACCTCCTCGGAGTACCGCTAACTCCCCTCAATCCCGACCCGGCGCTGGTGTTTGCTGGCATTTCACCTTTGAAACTGGCCCGCTGGCGTTCAGGAGGGCAAGAGGGCGGTTACGTGTATTTCGACCCGGAGCAACCCGACCCCTGGCTGAATGTCCTGCCCGGGCGCGGATTCTGGCTGGAAGCGGCGGAGGAGGTTCGATTCCAAGTGAGTGGCGAGCCCGTAGAGGAACCTGTCGCCATCCCCCTGGAAAGCGATTGGAACCTGTCTGCGAACCCCTTGCTGACCGACTTAGATTGGGACCTGTCCCGCATTGACGTGTTGCAGAATGGCGAAACGGTGGGGACTCTGGCCAATTTTGACACCCGCAATTTAGTGGAACCCTTCGCCTGGATTTGGGATGCTGCGGCCCGGCGCTATCGGCTAATCTACGACAACACTCGGCCAGGCTTCTCCCACACTTTGCGCACCGTGCCCGTCCGGGCGGGAATGTGGCTGCGGGCCCTGCAGTCGGGGGTGGCTTTGGCCTTTCGGTCGTCCTCCGGGAGGGCCCCCAGGGGGGAGCAGGTCCCGGTTACGGCCCGTGAATGGGGAATCACCCTGCGGGTACAGGCTGGGGGATTGGTTGATGAAGACAACGTCTTGGGCGTGTCCACCTCCCGCGCCCTGGAGATTGAAAACCCACCAGTTCCGCTAACCGCAGGGTTTGTGGACCTGTCCTTTGTCTCCCCCCACACCCGCCGGGCGAACTTGGCCGTCCATTTGCGGGCCCAGCCTGTTGTCCGCCGGACCTGGTGGGAAGCGGTGGTGACGACCGACTTGCCGGATACGGAGGTAATCCTGACCTGGGAGCGGCTCAATCGGCAGTTGCCAGGCGGCCTTCAGATGTACCTGATGGACTTGGAAACGGGCAAGCGAGTAGCCATGCGTCCCCGCGCCGCCTACACCTTCCGCAGCCGACCGGAGGGGTTGACCGGGCGCCGGTTTGTCTTCCAAGTTGAACCGGTCCGGGCCGCTCCGCTCACCCTTTCCCTGCGGGCTCGGGCCACGCGCAGTCGCGGGGCGATGGTGGAGTTGAACCTCAGTTCGCCCGCCCAGGTGCGCCTGGAAGTGGTCAGTTTGACTGGGGGAACGGTTAAAACCCTGCCGCCGCGGTCGGCGGGAGCAGGAACTATTACCCTCTTTTGGGATGGTACGGACAACGCCGGTCGCTGCGTGCCCAACGGGATGTACCTGGTGCGGGCCTGGGCTGAAAATGAGGAAGGAGAAATAGCCAGGGCCGTGGTCACCCTTGCGGTTCACTAATTCACCTGAAGTCAGGTGCATAAGCGCTGTTGCAAAGGAGCGAGATGATGAGGAAAGGCCTAATAGGGCTAATAGGGATGATAATGGCGGCCAGTGTGTTTGGCTGTGGGGCGCCGGAGAGACCCTTTATTGTGTTTAAGGAGCCAGACCTGGGGCCGGGGGCGATTGATGGATTTGTATTTGTGCCTACCCGCGATGGTCATGTCACCAGAGCCCGACAGGAAGTAGTGGGAATGGTGGGCATCCCCCATGCCCTCATTCAGGTATTTCGGCTGCCTCGCCATCCTGGTGACCCACCCCTTAAGACTGGGCGGGCCGATGCCAGCGGCTACTATCACATCACGGGGCTGCCGCTCAACGTGCCCCTCCTCGTCGTGGCCAAGGACCCCTTTGGCCTGCCCACCCTGAAAGCGGTGACCACCCTGGACCGGCCGGAACCCAAGCGGCGCGACGTGACCGAAAAGAGCACCGTGGCAGCGGCGGTGGTAGAGGAATTGCCCGAGGTGCCAGCCCTCTCTGACGACCAAGTGGAGGAGTTGGAAACGGTGGCCGAGCAGGTTCTGACCCAGGCCAAACAGGAAGACCCCACTTTGGACGTGCTCACCGACCCTGAGGACCTGAAGCAGGTAGCAATCCAGGCCAAACAGGAAAGTACGGGCAACTTGGAAGTCAACTCCAATCCCCCCGGAGCCAGCATCACCCTGAACGGCCAGCCCACCGGCCGAACCACGCCGTACACCTTCACCGACCTGCCCATCGGCGACGTGACCATCCTGCTCCGCCGGGGCGGCTACTTGGACTTGACCCACATTGCTACCGTTGAGGGCGGCAAGACCACTTCGGTTACCTTAAATCTGGTGCCCTTGCCCACGCCCGTCAATCAGGCGCCGGTTATCAACAATCCACAGGTACGACCGCCGGAACTGCGTTTCGAGGGAGGAACTGTACACCTGCAAGCAGAAATAGTGGACCCGAACGATGACCCCCTGCAGGTGTGGGCCGAAGTACGGTTGGGCACCCAGCGACTCCCAGACGTGCCCCTGACCAAAGGCGTGGGGAACGAATACACGGGCACCTGGAGCGTTGAGGGCAACGAGACGGAAGTGACGATGATTTACGTCATCGTCATCGTGGCCAACGACGGGGAATTGGAAACCCGCACCAGCGAACTGCTCCTGCGGGTGCGGCCGGCGACCATGCCTCCTGCTCCGGCAACGTTTTAACCTCACGGGGCCATTGCTAAAATGTTGCGCCCCCGTTGTTTGGCCTGATAGAGGGCGTGGTCGGCCCGGGCGAAGAAAGAATCGGCATCCCGGTCGCGCTGGGGGTTGAACTGGGCTACCCCAACGCTTACCGTAAGGCACAGTTCCCCGGCCCGGGTGGTAAAGGAGTGCTCCGCAATAAGACGCCGCAGTTTCTCCCCCAAAGACCGGGCCCCAGCAAGGTCAATGCCCGGGGCCAAACAGACGAACTCTTCCCCCCCGTAGCGAGCCCAAAAGTCCGCCTGCCGAGTATTGTGACGCAGGACATCGGCTACTTCCTGCAGCACTTCATCCCCTACCTGGTGGCCGTAGGTGTCATTGACGGCTTTGAAGTGGTCAATGTCCAGGAGAACCATGGATAGTAAGTGGCCATAGCGGAACACCCGCGCAATCTCCTTTTCCAGGGCTTGAAAAAAATGGCGACGGTTGTAGAAGCCCGTCAGGTCATCAACGATGGCTCGCTTGCTGGCCTCCAGCAGCAGGGAGTTGTCCAGGGCCAGGGCCAACTGGCTGGCCAGGAGCGAAAACATTTGCAATTCGGGTACTGCAAAGTCCACCTGGGCCCAGCAGAGGAAGGCCAAACCCATTGTCTCCCCCCGCACTACCAAGGGCAGGCAAAGTTCCCTGGTTTCCGTCGGGCCCTCCAGAGAGGTCTGGCCATGGAGGCGAAGGGTTAAATCCTGAGCCACAAAAGGCATCTCTAACAACTGCTTCCCGGTCTCCACCAAAGTACGTTCCAGTCGAGAAATGGCCGCCGGAGCCAATGGTTCACGCAAGAACACCTCCAATTGGGGCCCAGCATCAGTTACCAACAGCACTCCCCAGGCCGAACAGCCAAATAACTTGCCTATGACCTCATCTAATTCAGCAAAAGACCAATCGGTGCTGCGTTCGTAACTCAGCCGTTGGGTCAATTCCAAGGTTCGCCGCAAGGCCCAAATCAACTGCTGCTGGGCCGCCCAAACCGCACTGGGGGGAAGGGTAACTTGTGCTTCCACCTCCTGGCGGCGCTGTTGGACCTCCGCCAGGGCCGGCAGTATTAACTGCGGCAGTACAGTGAGCGGCAACTGGGCCCGGTCCAAAATCACGGCCTCCGAAGGCCAATCCTCCCGGAAAGACCTCCGCTCTTCGGTCAGGATGAACACTACCGGGAGTTCCCCTTTCGTCTCCCTCAGGGTTTTCAACAGTTCCCGCCCTTTCGCCTCTCCCCGGCTGTAGTCCACCAGCACCGCATCAAAGGCTTCCCGGCCCCATCGTTCCCGCCCCTCCGTTGCCGTAGCCACCAGGGTAACTTGGAGAATACCCGTCCGTTCCAACACCGTAGCAATGGTGGCCGCATCCTCGGGATGGGGTTCTAACGCCAAGAGACGAAATACTTGTTTGGACATAGGACCCCTCCAGCGACTCGATTTCACGGGGGCGGTGGCAGGTTCCAAATTCCGCAGAAAGACAAAGTCCTGTGCGGACGGGATAGACGGGTAGACGTTTATGGGCCATTTGGCAATTGGGCAATCACCACCACTACTGAGTGCTGAGGGACTCAGTACTCACGACTCAGTCCTTTTTCCC
>DTZQ01000554.1 GCA_012961305.1 Armatimonadota bacterium
CCGCTGACGATAATCAGGTCCTTCTTGCGGTCCACGATGTAGAAATAGCCGTCCTCGTCCACGTAGCCCAGGTCGCCGGTGCGGAACCACTCCCCGAGAAAGGCCTCCTTGGTCTCCTCGGGCAGGTTGAAATAGCCCTTCATCACGTTGTCGCCGCGCACTACAATCTCTCCCACCTCACCGGTGGGCAGTTCGTTCCCCTCCTCGTCCACGATTTTCATCTCCACTCCAGGGATGGGCTGGCCGACGGAACCGGGTTTGCGCAGGCCTCCGATGGGATTGACACAGGTGACGGGGGAACATTCGGTCGGGCCATCGCCCTCGTAGATGGGCACGCCGTACCGCTCCTCGAACCGCTTCATTACCTCCACCGGCAGAGCCGCCCCGCCGGAAATGCACAGGCGCAGGGAGGACATATCGGGTTCGCGGCCCTCCGGCAGGTTAACCAGGACGGCGTACATGGAAGGCACGCCGAAGAAAATGGTGGCTTTGGTCTCGGCCATGGCCCGGACCATTTCTTCGGGGGTGAACCGCGGCACTGCGGCAATGGCCGCTCCCTTAGACAGCGGGGTCAACATGCCCACCGTGGCCGCGAAGGCGTGAAACATGGGCAGAATGGTCAGGAACACATCGTCAGGAGAGACGTACAGGGCCTGGTTGATGGAAGCCACGTTGCTCAGCAGGTTGTGGTGGGTGAGCATTGCCCCTTTGGGCCGGCCCGTGGTGCCGGAGGTGTACAGGATGGCAGCCACGTCCTCCCGCCGGTCAATTGCCGGCAGTTCCTCCAACTGCTCCCCCCTGGCCATAATTGCGGCGAAGGTATCCGCGGGCAGACCTCCAGAATCCCCCACCGCGATGAGGTACTGCAAGTCCGGCAGCCGTTCCCGAATGGCGGCCACGGCCGGCGCCAGTTGCTCAAAGTAGATGAGGGCCTTGGCTCGGGAGTCGGAGAGGATGAAATGTACCTCTTCCGGGTTGAGCAGCAGGTTGATGGGCACCACCGTCGCCCCCTGTTTGACGATGCCCAGGTACGAAGCGACGAAATGGGGCGAGTTGATGCAGTACAGGCCTACATGGTCGCCACGCCCGAGGCCACGCTCGGCCAGAGCCCGGGCGACTTTGTTGGACATGACTTCTAAGGCCTGATAGGCAGTGGCCTCGCCCTGAAAAATTACGGCGGCTTTGGTCGGATGCTGGGCGGCGGTATGTCGCAACATGTGGCCCAGAGAGGGAAAATCCAACATGGCTCTCGCTCCTTTCTTTGCTAAAATTGTAACTGCCCACCCCAAAGGCCCAGAGTTTACAGAGGAATTGGGGCAACTGGGCCTTCGGAAAGGAAATAACTAAGGTGACTGAGTGACTGGTCGGCCACCCGGCCGTTCAGTCCCCCAGTCACTCTAATCCTTGCCCCATTGCTCCGCGCCTCTGGGGTGAAGGGCTGAGCAGTCGTCCAAATTGTTCTCCTTCGGCGGCAAAGGAAAATTCGCCCTCGCAGGGAAAATTCCTCCTTGCGGGGAATCTGTTTAATGCTTGCCCGCCCGGGCCTGGGCGTCAACGCTTAGGCAAAAGGGCGCAAGCCGCCGGCGAGGCTTAGCAACACCGCGGCCGTTCCGGCCAGGGCGGCAATTAGCCAACAAGTGTGCACCAGGCCCAGCACTGGCACCAGTACCGTGCCGGCCAGTAAGGCCCCGCAAAAGGCGCCGAAATGGTCGGCCCCGTCCACCAATCCGGCCGTCCGTTCCGTGCTCAGGCCAGTCCGCAGCATGATGGCGCTGGCCAGGGGGAACTCCGCTCCCGTCAGGACCCCGGAGACAATGATGGCCAGCGAAAACAACGCCTGTCCGAGGCCGGCGGGCAGCAGGGTCAGGAGGCGCTCTGCGAACACCGTGAGCCCCGGCGGCAGAAGCAGGCCGAAGAGGGCGATGGCCAGTTCCAGGCCCATAAACACCTGCAGGGGCCGGCGGATGCGGACCAACAGCAGGTTCACCGCCAAAGCCCCTGCCGCCAGGCCGAACATGAACAGGGCCACAATAAGGCCAATTTGCTGGTACAGATAGCCCCATAGGTTTTGGAAGGCGAACAAGAGCACGATTTCAAAGGCCATGGCGGCCAACCCGCAGACTACCACCGCAAACAGGCAACTGAACTGCTGGTCGCGGGCCGGAGGGAGTTTCCGCCAACGGCGGTAAATCAGCCACAGGCCCACAAACAGCCCCAGGAGCAGCAGCGGCCAGCCCAGCGAAAGGCGCTCCAGCCAGCGGAAAAACGGCCCAATGTGGGAGCCGGAAAACCGGTCCCACAGCAGCAGGTTGTAAAAGTAGGTGATGGGCCGCAGGTCAGTGTTGAGTTGGGCTTGGGGCTCCATCTGCTCCAGCGTCCGTTCCACGTACTCCACCACGCTCGGCTGGAAGTACATGTAAAACACGTCCCCGAAAAAGTAATCGGTCTGTACCCCCCGGGCCTCGAACCGGCGCGCCAGTTCCTCGTAATCCGCCGTAACCACCCCCGGCTCCAGGGCCGCGAAGTAGTAGTTAAGGTCCCCGGGACTGATGGCCAGGTAGGGGAACACCTCCCGCAGGGTGCGGTAAATGGAAGCGTTGTAACCGCCCACCAGTTCCCCCAAGTAACTGGGGGCAGCGGTGAGGTGGAGTGCAAACACTCCCCCAGGCCGCAGGATGGCCTTTACCTCCCGGAAGAACTCCCGGGTGTAGAAGCGGTTCAGCATGGCCGTGGCCGGGTCCGGCAGGTCGGCAAAGACGAGGTCGTACTGCGCTGAGGTCTGCTTCACCAGAAACCGCCCGTCGGTGTAGAAGACCCGGACTCGTTCATCCTGCAAAGCCCGCTGGTCCTCCGGGGGCAGATAGGGACGGAGGGTCTCAATCAACTGCCGGTCCAGTTCAGCGTAGTCCACCCGCACCCCCGGCGTCTGCAGCATTGCCCGCAGCAGTCCGCCCACTCCTCCTCCCAACAGCAGCACCCGCTGGGGCCGGGGATGCTCGCTCAGCACCAGATTGGCCTTGGTCGCGTAGCCGTACTCGTCGGGGAAGGGGAACATATATTGCCCGTTGCCGAACACGCTGTACTGCCCGGCCTGCCGGGTGAGGACGATGTTTTCGTATTTGGAGTCGGTGGAAATTAGCAGGGGCAGGTGGGGATTGATGGATTTCCAGCGGGCGGCAACTGAGGCCCGTTCCACCCGGGTCAGCAGCGGGAACAGCCCGGCCAGCAACAGCGCCACCGCTCCCCCCAAAACGATTTTTCCGGCCCGGGGCCCAGCCCACCGTTGCAGGGCCAGCGCGCTGGCCGTCAGCACGATGGCCGCCAGGATGAGGCCCAAGTTCAGACACGAGGGATAGCGGGCCACCAGGTAAAAGGTGAATACCACACCTCCCGCCAGGCTGCCCAGGGATTCCACAATCCAAATCCAGCCGATGCGCTGCGCGTCTTCCAAACCTCCCCCCGCCAGCAGGCGCGAACCCAGGGGAAAAGTGATGCCAATCATGAAACTGAAGGGGGCGATGACCGCAGCGGCGAAGCCCAGCATGGGCAGAAAAGGCACGTATTCCCCCACGGGCACTTGGAGCAGGGTGCGTACCAGCCGGATGAGCACCACTTGTCCCGGCGGGGCCAGGGCCCCCAGCAGCAGGAAAGCCAGGAACCAGCCCCAGGGCTGCTGAGTCCGGGCCGCCACTGCCACTCCTATCCGCGCCCCGATGGCAATCCACAGCAGCCAACTGGCCAAAATGACCCCCAAACAGAGTTCATTGCCGTAGAAGACGACCAGGAACTCCCGAATGAGCGTCGCCTGCACTATGAGGGAAGCGAAGCCCAGAACAAAATAGACGACCAAAATGGGTTGCGCCCGCTGGGAACTCATGGACTGTACCTCCCCTTGCCGTTTCGCCAAGCAGACAGGGAATCCTTCCCTTTGCCCACTTCTGCCTCCATTATTCAGCATTATGCCTGTTGAAGGCTCACAGAAGGAAACGCCCTGACGGGGGCGAAATTTTCCCCTGCCATGGGCCGCAAGGGAACAATTTGGCGCAGCAGTTGGCAGCGGGTCGGGCGCGAGGGCACGCTGGCCTTGTTCTTGCTGGCTTTGGTCGCCTACCTCAGCCTGACTGAACCGGCCTTTTGGAGCCGGCAGAACCTCTGGGACATTTTGGTCAACAGCGCCTACATCGCGGTGGCGGCTACGGGAATGACTTTGGTCATCCTCAGCGGCGGCATTGACATCTCCGTCGGTTCCATGTTGGCCGTCTGTTCCGTTGTTGCCGGGCACAGTGCCAAGGCGGGCTGGCCATTGCCACTGGTAGTGCTGGTCACGCTGCTTACGGGTGCCCTGCTGGGCGCCTTCAATGGCCTCCTCGCTGGCTGGGGGGGTATCCCTTCCATTATCGTAACTTTGGGCACGCTGAGCATCTATCGGGGGGCAATGCTGTGGGTGACGAAGGGCTATTGGATTCGCGACCTGCCCGATTCCTTTTCCTTCCTCGGCCTGGGGCGAGTACTGGGCGTGCCAGTGCCGGTCTGGGTGATGGCCCTGACGGTGGCGACCTTCGCGGTGCTGCTGCGCCATACGGTCTGGGGGCGGCATTTGTACGCCGTTGGTGGCAGTGCGCGGGCCGCTCGGCTGGCGGGCCTCTCGGTGTGCCGGATGACGGTGACCGTGTTCACCCTTTGTGGCGCGCTGGTCGGATTGGCCACGCTGGTCTACGCCACCCGCTTCACCGTCATCCAGTCCAATGCAGGGGTGGGCTTTGAACTGCTGGTCATCACCGCCGTCGTGGTGGGGGGTACGAACATCTTCGGTGGACGGGGCAGTGTCTGGGGAAGTCTATTGGGCGTGCTCCTGTTAAGCGTTATCGGCACCGCGCTGACCTTCAAAAACGTCTCGGCCTACTGGGAACCGGCCCTGCAGGGGTTGCTCATCTTAGTGGCCATTGTAGCAGACCGCCTGCGAGAGCAGCGCGCGGTCGGCGGGCCAGAGGGGGAGCGCATGGGCGAGGGAACGGCTGGGGGCCCGGCGGCCCGGTTCCTGGGCGGCTGGCGGCGCTGGGTGCTTTCGCGAGAGGGACTGCTCCTGCTCCTGTTGCTGGCGACGGTGAGTCTAATGGCCCACCTTTCCCCCCGCTTCCTGCGGCTGGACAACCTATTCGCTATGACTCGCCACTTCGTGGAAATTGGCCTCCTGGCCCTGCCCATGACCCTGGTGCTCATCACCGCAGGTATTGACCTGTCGGTGGGTTCCATGCTGGGCCTAAGTGCAGTGGCCTTGGGCCTGACCTGGCGCGGCACGCGGAGCCTGGCCACCGGGGTGTTAGCGGCCCTGGGGGCGGGATTGCTGGCCGGGACGGCCAACGGCCTGCTGGTGGCTCGCCTGCACATCCCGGCTTTGATTGTGACCCTGGCGACGTTGGCCATTTACCGCGGACTGGCGCTGGGCTTGAGCCAAGCAGAGGCAGTGCACGATTTTCCCGAATCCTTCTACTGGCTCGGTCAGGGCTACGTAGGCCCTTTCCCCGCCCAGTTGCTGCTTTTCGGGGGGTTAGCGATGGCAGCGACGATTTTCCTGTCCTGCACCACCGTAGGCCGGAGCCTCTACGCCCTGGGTGGCAATGAGGAAACTGCCCGCCTTTCGGGCCTGCCGGTGGCGCAGTTGAAACTGCTGGTTTATGCCCTGAGCGGGTTGCTGGCAGGGTTGGCCGGGGTGACCTACGTATCCCGCGTGGCCACGGCCAAGCCCGACGCCGGATTGGGTCTGGAGTTGGACGTTATCACCGCCGTGGTGCTGGGCGGCACGAGCGTGGCCGGTGGCGAGGGCACAGTCCTGGGCAGCGTGTTGGGAATGCTGATTATCAGCGCCCTGCGCAACGGCTTGACCTTGATTCGCTTCCCCACGGAAAGGCAGGCCATTATAGTAGGGCTGCTGCTGATTGCCGCCGTGGGCGCAGACCGCCTGCTGCGGCGCCGGTGAATGAATCTCCATCCTCATTGCCGCCCCAGAAACCGCTCTCGCGGATTGACAATTTGCGCTAATGGCACCTCCGCCATTTCAAGCACGCGCCGGCTCCAGGCCAAATTTCCTACACCCGTTCGATGGTCATCGCTGCCCACGCTGAACATCACCCCCGCCTCGGCGAAGAGGCGCACGATTTCAACATATTGCTCCGTGAACCGGCGCACCGGCATTTGGGGAAACCACCAGAACATGCAGTTCATCACCTCGAAGACTTTCCCGTTCTCGCGCATGGCTGCCGCAACCTCGTTTAGGCAGGAGCGGGGTATTTCCCCCGGCTCCAGCGGCTCTGGGAGCCGACCCAGGTTGAAAGGGTGGGCGAGGATGTGAAACAGCGGATTGGCAGCGGCGTTGACCAGACATTCCGTCAGGTTGGCCAGTAGTTTGCCCTTGGAAGCGGGCGGGTCGCGAAGCACGCCCCCCGTCAAGCCCCCC
>DTZQ01000555.1 GCA_012961305.1 Armatimonadota bacterium
AGACCCTGTTTGCCACCGAGGGCAACCCGGCGGTAGGGACATCGGTCTCCACGGGCTTAAGTTCGGACCTGCCCGGCTCTACCCCCCTCTCAATATCTCCAACGCTGAAGCGTGGTCCCGAGGCAATATTAACCCGCAAATGTGGCAGAAGTAGCAGTCTTTTTGGCCTCTGACGAAGCCCGGGGCATCAGCGGGGCGGACCTCAAAGTGTGGTATTCTGAATGCTTGCGGCTCGATACTTGACCCCTGCAGCCCAAACCAGCATCCGGTATCGGAGTGGTAGGGAACGGTATTTTCACGGTTGACTTTGTAGGGCTTGCAACAGCGCCGCGGTTGCCTCTGCCTTCCGGCGTACTTCAGGGTCGGGGTCATTAAGCAGTTTCTCCACCGCTGGGATTGCAGAGGGGTCACCAATAACCCCCAGGGCCTGTACCGCGTTCCGGCGCGTTTCCGCATCTTCATCCGCAAGGGCTTCCGTCAGGGCCGGCACTGCTTCTTCCACCCCCCGCAGTCCCAACAGGCGGGCAGCGAGGCGGCGCTCGGAAGTCTGGGAGGATTTAAGGGTTTCTAAGAGGACCCGATTGGCTTCAGCCGCCTGGACTTTGACCAAACCAAACTCAATAGACCGTCTAAGGGGTGCCGGTGCTTCAGCAGCAGCGGCTAAGAGGGCCTTAAAGGCCTCAGCACAGCCAATCTCCCCCAAGGTTTCTGCGGCTTTCTGGCGGAGGGAAAGAGGCTGATGTTCATCGTTCAGGATGCGGACTAACGGTTCTACCGCCTCCCCTAATTGTAAATGCCCAACCAGTGCCATTAGATTGGCGCGCACCGCGGGGGAGAGTTCGCCGCTTAAAGCGCGCACCAGGTAGGGATGGGCCGGCTCACCTATATCTAACAACACTTCTACTGTACGCTGACTCTCCGGGGTCTCCTCGCCCTCCATAAACTCCTCAATGAGGATGTCGAAACCTTGCTGTTCGTTCAGCCAGGCTAAACCGGCCGCCGCCCACCAGCGAATTTGCGGCTGTTCCAGTAAGGGCAGCAACGCCTCTTGCACCCCGTTTCCCCCAATGCGCCCCAGGGCCTCCGCGGCCGCACATACCGTAGCCACGTTCGCCGCTCGCTGCTCTTCCGGAGCCTCTACTTCGGGTTCAAAGTCACGGACAATACGTAGCAACCGCTCTCGAGCCGCCGGGACGCGGGCTTTACCCAGGGCAACTATGGCGGCTTGTTGGGTGGCAGGGTCGTCTAACAAAGTCAGCAAATAACTGATAGCCTCCGGGGTCTGCAAAGTACCCAAGGCAGTGATAGCAGCCTCCTTCAGGACTGGCTCCTGGGCCTGGGTCCATTCTTTCAGGAGGGGAAACACCGAGGGGTCTTTCAGGAGTCCCAGGGCTTCCAGGGCCTGCTGCTTGGCCAGTTGGTTGGCCTCTGGCGCTTGCAGGACCTCACGCAGAGGGGAAACGGCATGTCTGCCCAGGGGTTCAAAGAACTGAGGAGAGACGAGGGGCAAACCACCCTGGCCTACCTGACCCAAATCCGCTATCAGGGCAGATATTTTCTGCTGTCGCCGGTACGCCACCCACCGCCAGTCGGCAATAGCCACTGCCACCGCTACAGCGATAAGGACAATTAGTACAACCCATTTCCACCCCGCTCGACTGCGCTGCTCACTCATCGTGCCCACCTCACCCCCTACCAACACCTGTACCAATTCTTCCGGAGCGCAAGTTGCCTACTTACGCTCTGAGGTCTGCCATTGATAGACCAGGGAAAAGGCAAGAGTGAGGACCTATGGCTAAGGCGCTGCCTCGCCCTCCATCCCTTCCTCCATCGGCATAGGAGCACCTCCAGCCGCAGGCATGGTCATCATCTCCTCTTCCTCCGGAGCACCCTCCACTTGGTACTCAGCAGGCACCTTTCCCCCTCGCTGCGCCAGGAAATACCAAATCGCGCCTACTATGATAATTACCAGCACAATCACAACCAACGCCACCCACCAAGATACTTGTTTTTGCTGCATCTTCCTTACCTCCTTCGACGCTACATTTTCAGTAGACATTCAAGCCAGTTATGAGTGAGGGGT
The DNA here is from genome assembly GCA_012961305.1 of Armatimonadota bacterium. Taxonomy (GTDB): domain Bacteria; phylum Armatimonadota; class UBA10988; order UBA10988; family DTZQ01; genus DTZQ01. The sequence goes on from DTZQ01000555.1 coordinate 2,084, forward strand.
TGCGAGTAATACCCCTCCCTACCCCCAACTCAGGCTAACTGCTGAATGCCTACCTACGTAGAGGAAAATTGTCCCCCCTGCTAAGATGGCCCTCACCGCGCCAGTCCTCTAACCCGATAGCCACGCCAGAGAATCCACAGCCGGGTGATTTCCGGGTCATTGGGCTGTTGCCAGGGGGGCGGGTAACGGCTGCCTCGAGCCCGAGCGTAAGTATCCCGGGGCAGGATATGTTGCATGCGGTGCGCCTTCACATGCCCATCCTGATAGAGGACATTCATCATTTCATTGTGGCGTGGTTGTAAATTCCCATTGCCCTGACAGAAGTTGCAGAAAGGGTCATTGAGGAAGGACTGTCCGTCGGAGTCGGCCGCAGCCATGGTCTCCGCTGGCCATTCCAGTTGAGATTCAGGTTTTCCTCTGCGCCACCCAGAGGGACCCATGCACCAACCATAGCCACAACCTGCGCGGGCAGTTCCGCCCCAGGCCCCCGGTCGGCAGCGTCCATAACGCAGGTTGGGCCTGCTCGGGCAGGTAAGAATTTGGACGTTCCTCATGTAGGGGAAAAGCCTGCTCCACGGACTCTCATCGCGGGTTCGAGTCGGGTCAGTATCCGGTAGACCTCCGAAGTGCCTACAGCCCCACGGTGGTTGCATGCCATCGTAATCTAACACATACGCCCGCAGGGCCAATCCGACCTGCTTCAGGTTGGACTGACAACTGGCCTGCCGGGCCTTCTCCCGCGCCTGCGCAAACACCGGAAACAGAATCGCCGCCAGAATGGCGATTATCGCAATGACTACCAGCAGTTCGATTAGGGTGAACCCCTTCTTAGCACTAATACCCCTCATGGCATCCTCCTTTCTACGCGCAATAAAAATTGCCCCTTGTCCAACACCCCCTCGTTAGTTTCGCGCCCCGGCCTCACCTCCTTCCATTTCGGCGATTGGTCAGTCCTTTGGCACCCACATTTGCGTCCCGGCTACACCGCCTTGGACAACGGTTGGGTGTATTTTGAGTATAACACAACTTTGCCACCTTTGTCAAGGGGTAAAGTGGAATTTTTTCCCCCAGCGTTCCCGCAGGCGACGTAGTTTTTCGACTGTGGCCTCCACCCTTTCCTTTGCCGCTACGGTGGTGTAAAACAGCACCATCCGGGGCAGGATTTCCTCCGCCACGGGACAGAGGCCCCTTTCGTAAGGCGTGACCGACGGGCGATGAGGACACGCTGTCGGACAGCCTCTTCCGTAGGCCGCCGGCTCCCGAAATACCGGATGGAGATAGGCCGGCTCATCCTCGATATACCCGAAACTGCAGGGCAGCCCTATTTCCTTGGCCGCCCGTTGGAACTCCTCGTAGTTTAGGCCCTGCTCTTCGCCTCGGAAGAGTGGCACCCAGAGGTGATAGACATGCCGACAGTAGGGCGGCACGGCCTGGGGCACCAACCAAGGGCATTCTTTTACCGCTTCGTTGAGTTTTTCCGCCGCGGCGCAGGTTTCCTCCACGTACTCGTCAATCCGCTCCAACTGGGCCATCCCCACCGCCGATACCAGTTCGCTAATCCGGTAGTTCCAGGCCAACTTATCGGGCATGGTGGTGAACTCAAACTCCCGCAGGGCCTGGTAGAAGTCTTCGCGGTCGGTGGTAATCATTCCCCCGTCGCCGAGCCCCAGATGTTTGGAACACTGAAAACTGAACACCCCCAAGTGGCCGAGGGTTCCCGCGTAACGGCCTTTGTACTGAGCCAGCAGGGCATGGGCACAATCCTCAATGACCACTAAATTGTGCCGCTCCGCAATGGCCATAATCTCCTCCATCTCTGCACACAGACCCCACAGGTGGGTGACAATCACCGCCTTAGTGCGCTCGGTGATGCGCTCCTGCAGGGACTGCGGGTCCATCAAGTAGGTATCCGAAAGCACGTCGGCGAATACGGGGGTGGCATTGTTGTACATCACCGCCAACCCGGCGAAACTCACCGTCGGGTCCACGATGACCTCATCGCCAGCCCCGGCCCCGGCCACAGCCACCGCCAGGTGCAGCCCGCTCATAGCCGAGTTGCAGGCATAGGCAAACCGAGTTCCCACCTTGGCTGCAAAGGCCTCCTCGAAGCGCTGGGTCATTTTTCCCGCCCCGTATCCTGCACAGGGCAGGCCGTCCTCAATCACCTGGCGAAGGTAAAACAAATCACGCTCATCGAACACGCGAGGCATGGTTTTTCTCCTTTTAGCCATCAGGGTTCAGCCGCCGGCCCTCATTCCCTTCCTCCCAGGCCTCGAACACGGCCAGGATGTTTTCGACCGGGTCGCGCAGGCCGAACTCGCACTGGGCGATGACTCCACCCCGACCGGTGTCTAAGGCCCGGCGGACTCGCTTGACCGCTTGGCGCACGTGTGCAGGCGTACCGAAGGGCAGGAGCCACTGGCGGTCAATCTCGCCCCAAAAGGTGATTTTACCCCGATACTTGCGCCCCAATTCTTCAATGTCCATGCAGAACAGTTGCGAGTTTATGGCGTGGACGCCTAATTCAATGAGGTCGGGATAGACTGGCTCGATGTAGCCATCGGAGTGCACAAATACGAACTTGCCCCTGCCTCGAATGAGGTCGCAGTAGTCCTTGTACAGCGGCTTGAAGAACTCGCGCCACAGTTGCGGGTGGAGGAGCAGGGCATTCTGCGCCCCCCAGTCGTCCATGAAACTAATGCCGTCCACGTCGGTGCGCACCCACATCTCCAACTCGCGGCAGAAAAACTCGTGCACCAAATCCCGCAGCCGGTAGACCTCCGGGGTGCCGTAGGCCAGGTCTATGAACAGGTTCTCCGTACCGCGCAGGAACTGCATCCGCTCGAAGGGGCGCACGGTGGTGCCTGCGAGCACGAACTTGTCAGTGGCCGCGCAACTCTCATTCACCTGGGAGAAGTCGGCCTCCTCCAGTATTTCCCACGGGGGCTCAAAATGGGCCAGGGCCAACCAATCGGCCAAGGGGGGCTCCTTCACCTCGCCCACCACGCCCGGCTCGGCCACCTGCCACACACAGCCCCATTCGTCCACGTAAGTGCCCACCTCACCGCGCACGCCGTGGGCCCGTTTCGCCGGGCCGTAGCGCACCTCGGGACCGGCGAAGTCGGGGGGGAAACGGCGCTGCACCAACTCCAACTCCTCTTGGCGAAACATGCTCACCCCCGGCAGGGCCCACAATTGACGGGGAACGCGGTCGGGCCCCGCAAAGGTCAAACAGCGAATCACCCGCTCTCGCGCAGTCATAATCGTTGTTCCTAAATTACCGATTGCCCACTTGCTCCTGAACGCCTAACCACTTTCCTGCTGGAGGGCCTCGGCGGCTACCTGGCGGTCGTCAAAGGGCACGGTGTAATCCTTAAACCGCTGGTAGGTCTCGTGGCCTTTGCCCGCGATGAGCACTATATCTCCCGGCCCCGCCTGGCGCACAGCGGCAAAAATGGCCTCTCGGCGGTCGGGCAGGATTTGCACCGCCGCTCCCACCGGAATGCCCTTTTGAATGTCGGCAATGATGGCCAGGGGGTCTTCGGTGCGGGGATTGTCGGAGGTGACGATGGTCAAATCGGCCAGTTCAGCCGCCAGGCGACCCATCTTGGG
>DTZQ01000556.1 GCA_012961305.1 Armatimonadota bacterium
ACGGCTCAAGTCGGAGCCGATGAGTACTGGGTCCTGTGGCAGGTAGAGGAGCGGCTGGCGGCCCTGGCCGAGCAACGGCGGCGGGGGAGGCGCGTCCTCTGGGTGGCCGGACGTCTGGAACCTACGCTGTGGGCCGCGGACGTTGGAGTTCTGTACGATGGCCTGAGGGCGGAGGCAGAAACCCAACGGGAACAGGCTTGGGCCCCGGGGGGAGTGCTGGAAGTGCCGCCTCTTACCCTGCTGACAGACACCCCGAAAGGCTTGCAGGAGGCTGAAGCGGTCGGCGAATGGCTGGCCCGGGGGTATCGGCGAATGGGCTGGGGTTGGGGGCTGGCGCTGACCGTGCTGGCAGTGCTGGTGGGAGGTGGTTGGCTATCGCTGCCGGGGGTAGTATGGGCCGAAGAAGCGTTGCGGGGGGCAACTTTGCTTTTCCGCCTACATCCCCCGCAGACCAAGGTCTAACCCTGCCTTCCGAAAGTAAAGTCCCCTAAACTTCCCCCTTTCCAACCAAGTTGAGGGCGGTTGCCCCGGCTGCCATCCCCCTACGGTCCATGGAGTTCACACCTCCAGTTTCCACGGCGCCCGATACTGCTTGGTCACCAGGGCGTTGGCCTCTTCGTCGCCAATAATTTGCTCTCTCTCGGCGTCCCAGTAAACCTTGCGACCTACTTTCCAGGCGATGTTCATCAGGTGACCAGGGTTAGAGGCATGATGGCCGGCTTCGACGTCGGCGAAGGGCCTGGTGTGGTTGCGGACGTTCTGAATGAAGACTTGGGCATGGTTGGGGCCCCGGCCGCGGAACTGCTCAATGACCTCGCCCAACTTTCTGCCGCCCCGCGCTTCGGCAAGAATCGTGTAGCCAGCGCGGGAGATGAACAGGGAGGCCTCGGTGCCGAAGAAACATAGGCCGTGGGTGACCGCTTCGTGCCGACAGCCGCCGCGGAAGGTGTACTGCAGAAGGAAGCCCTTCTTGGCCACCGGGCCGGGACCGTATTCGCAGATGCCTGAGAACGTATCGGGCCACTGGGTATTGGTGTCCTCAAAGCACAGGAAGCCACCCATCGCCGTCGCCGAAATCGGCTCGGTTACCCCCAAGAACCAGTTGACGATGTCGTAGTGGTGTACTCCCCAGTCCAATTGCCAGCCGCCGCCAAAATCGAAGAACCAGTAGTGGCGAGCGAGTTTGTTCGGGTTGTACGGCTGGGCAGGCGAGGGGCCGACCCAGAAATCCCAGTCGAGCCCCGCTGGCGGCTCGCAGTCAGGCGGGGAGCCGAAGCCGGGATAGAAATGCTCGTAGTCCCAGACCTTCACTTCGGAAATCTCACCCAACTGGCCGGACTGGATAATTGCAGCCGCTTTGTGGTAGTGCTCCCAACTGCGCTGCTGGGTGCCAATTTGGACGATGCGGTCGTACTTCCTGGCTGCCTCCACCGCCGCCCGGCCCTCGCCAATCGAGGTGCCCAGCGGTTTCTCAACGTAGACGTCCTTGCCAACCTGACAGGCGTGAATCGTCGGCAGCACGTGCCAGTGGTCGTTGGTGGCCACAATCACGGCGTCAATGTCCTTGTCTTCCAGCAGTTTGCGGTAGTCGTGGTAGGTGCGGACCTTCTCCCCGCTGGCTTCCTGGCGCGCCTGGAGCATTCGCGGCTCGTTCACGTCGCAGACGGCGACCATCCGAACCCCGGGCACCCCCCTGAATTCCCTCATTAGGGCCCGTCCCCGACCACCGCAGCCGATTAGGGCAAGGTTGACCATCTCGTGGGGACTGGATGGGGCGCCGGCGACATAGGGCCCCCCGGCGGCGAAGGTAACCGCAGCCCCAGCAATGGCGCCGAGAAACTCGCGCCGGTTGGGTTTGTCACTCATGGTAGAACCTCCTTCGCCCGCAAGTAGGGGCAAACTTCAGCCCCCAAAGGCAATTTAAGCCTTACAGCCTTCCCGCTGCCCAACGAATACCCCGGGCCAGAATAAGGGAATAGTTCGGATGGCTCCAGGCCTTGGGACCGTGTCCAAGCATGAAGTAGAACACCCGGCTCTTGCCGTACTGATGTGTCCAGGCCACCTCGGGATTGTTCTGCGGATGGTCGGTGGTGAGCAGGACGTGAATCTCTGGTGAGGTGTAGAACGGCCCGTAAACTTCGTCTTCGATTTGAAAGTCCGTCAGGCCTCGGGTAATTGGATGCTCCTTATCAGCCACGTGGATGTTTAAGGTCTGCCCATGTATCGCGGCGGACTTGGGGTATCTCTTGCCGTCAATCAGGCAGTCCTCAAGAATGAACTTGCCACCGATGATTTTGCGGAACTCGTCCCACTCCCGATGGGCCGCCAAGTTGTGGTGCAACGAGACCACGCCGATGCCGATGTTCAGCAGTTCCACGAAGGACTTCTGTTGCTCAGCCGAAATGCCACGCACCATGTCGTACATCACAATCACGTCGAACTCCTTTTCCAGCCCAGGCCTGAGCCGGTCAGCCGCTTCTGGCAAGGGAGCCTTTGTATACACGACGTCGGGCAAAGCGTCGAACAGGGCAAAGAAGGGTTCTTGCGCGAACCCGTGACCGCCGTAGGTCAACAAAACGCGGATTTTGCCTCCGCTGGCCTGCTTATCACTCCCCGTCGCGAGGAGGCTGTTCCAAACCAGGCCCGTCAAAAGCAGCAGTGGAAGTGCGCATTTCATAGCACCCATCCCTCCACAGACCAAATTGCCTTCCTCTTTATGCCCAGTCACTATTGTACCGTTCCGCAGGATTTACCCCAAGGGAACCAGTCCCCTTTAGAACCTGCTTCAACGACCGGATGCTCGTAAACCGCCCGCTTTTTGCCT
>DTZQ01000557.1 GCA_012961305.1 Armatimonadota bacterium
CGGGAATATCAGCCTCCGGCTGAGTAGTCACTTTCCCCGTCTTTATAGCCAAAGGCTGAGCAGTAAAAAGCCGGAGGGTAGAAAACGGATGCGCCATAAGCAAGTCGAACGCTGGAACTTCGCGGTTTTCGTGCTGAGCATAGTTACCCTGCGGATGGGCTGGATTTTCAAGACCGAAACGGTCATCATGCCCGGCTTTTTAGATTACTTAGGGGCCTCCGGGGCCGTGCGGGGGATGTTGCCCCTGATTGCCCGGGTAGGGCAGAGCCTTCCTCAGTTAATCCTGGCCCATTGGATTGCCCCCCTCTCCCGGCACAAGGGGATTTTTTTCTGGGTCTTGGCGCTGCAAAGCGCACCCTGGTTGATTTTGGCCTTTTTGTTGGGCCAGCGGGAGGTCTGGCCGGCGCAAAGGTTGACCCTCCTCTTCCTGGGCCTGTATGCCCTCCACTGGATAGCCTGCGGTGGGGCCCGACTTTTGAGAGGGGTACTGCAGGGCAAGTTAATCTCTGCGCGCCAGCGGGGACGGTTGCTGGCGGCGTCCAATTTCAGCAGTTGCCTGGCGGCCATTGGAATGGCCCTCTGGTTGCTGCCCCGCTGGCTGGCGCCGGTTACCCCCCGCTACATGCTGCTGTTTGTGAGTGTAGGGAGCGGGTTCGCAGTGTCCGCTCTGTGCGTTCTGGCCTTGCGCGAGTCTGAGGAGAAGGTGGAACCTCGGCGGAGAAGTTTTTGGGAGTTCACCGGCGCCTCTGCCGCCCTCCTGCGTGAAGACCGAGATTTTCGTCGGTTCCTGGCCGTAGCCTTGCTGGCCTTGGTCAGCCTGCTGCTTTTCCCCCATTACACCGTGTTCGGTCAACGGGCTCTGGGCCTGAAGCCGGGCAATTACGTGGAACTCTTAGTCGCCCAGAACTTAGTTATCGCTTTCGGTTCGCTGATAATGGGCCCCTTAGCCGACTGCTACGGCAACCGCCTGGCCCTGCGCCTGCTCCTGTTCATCGCCAGCGGCGTACCCCTCTTGGCCCTGACCCTGGGGCACCTTCCGCCCCCTTTAGGCCAGCGTTTGTACTGGTCAGTTTTCGCCTGCCTGGGCTTTACCCCGGTGACCATGCGCATCACCCTCAACTACCTGTTGGAACTTGCCCCCAGAGAGAGGTACGCCCAGTATTTAGGCACCCTCAATGCTCTGCAGGTAGTGCCTTTGCTGTTCTCCCCCCTCATTGGTGCGGCTATTGACTGGTTCTCCTTTGAGGCAGTATTCTTAGCCTGTGCCGGGGCCATTTTCGCCGGTGCCCTGCTGACCTATCGGCTGGTCGAACCGCGAGAGGTCAATTCGGGTGCGAGTTAAGGAAACTTCGCTCCTGAAAGCAGGTCGTCTCCCGAACCAGAGGTAGACCCAGTTTGTCAATTGGAGGTTGACAAAATCGGCCAAGCAAGATATAATATGACAGGTTGACGAATTTTTCCCTCCGGCGGCAAATGGGCCGGAGATGAATTGGGAGGAAGAGGATGCGAATCCAATCTAAAAGTTGGCTGATAGCAGTGATTCTGATTGCGGTGGCGGCGTTTCTCATCGTCTTTCAGCCCGTAAGGATTATCCGTGAGGAAGACATCTTTGCCCATGCTTATTACACCTACGAGTTTGAAAAACCAGTGGGAGCAACCCAGCGGGCCCGTGGCCATTTGACCAAGAAAATTGAGGAATGGCTGAACGAGAAAGAGGTTTACGGAGCCAGAGTCACCACTCCTACCACTACCGAACTCAAAATCCGCGTGGACGTGGAGGAGCGGGCAGAGATAGAGCCCACGGGCAGAATTATCCGCCAAATGTTGGAGGAGAAACTAACAGACCGGTGTGGCAAAATCCTCAGCGAATCGGTCACCCATGACTTCCCGCCCCGACCGATAGCGAAATTAGGCCCTGTCGGAATTTACCCTCTGCAATTTCACGTAAGGCAGGGGTTAGATTTGCAGGGCGGAACCCACCTCGTCTTGCAGGCTCGCAAACAGAACACCCTCATCCGCATCGAACTGGCCCCCACGGCCACGGAAATAAAAGCCCAATTGGACCAAGCGGCCTCCCTCTTAGAAGCCCAACTGCCCTCTGGGAAGGCTAAACCTGCTTCTGAGGAGACTCCAACGGAAGGGGAAATCCCCGAAGTCCCTTCGGCTGACCCTCCCGCCGAGGAATCCTCCGTCTCCCCTGAGGAGGAAGCAACAACCAAAGAGATGGGAACGGCCCAGGGAGAGGAAACAACGGCGGAGGCCGAAAAGGAGGAACTGTCAGAGGAGGAATTAGAGGCCAAACTGGTGGCCGATGAGGAGTTGAAGGAGCGAGTTGAGGATGCGGTGCGGAAGTTGCTGGCCCGAACGCCGCTGAAGGACTACTATTTCGAGGTCATCGGCACCAGCATCGCCATCGTCCGCACTGAAACCAAGCGTGAGCAGGAACGGGAGCAACATGCCCAAATCGTCCTCGGAGCCTTGAAGAAAGTCTTTCCCCAGGCAGAACTCAAAAGCGTAGAATTTCTCAAAATCCCGCGCAATGTGGTGGAACAAGTACGGCGCATTGTGGCCCGTCGCGTGGACAAGTTGGGCGTGGCGGAGGCCCAAGTACAGACCCAAGGTGAAGACCGCATTATAGTCCAACTGCCGGGCATCAAAGACCCAGAGGAGGCCATTGAACTGCTGGGCACCACCGCCCAGTTGGAGTTCCGCAAAATACCGGAGAAGTACGAGCCAGAGGTGGAACGGATTGGACTTATGGAACGTACCTACATTGTGGACAAGGCGACCAAGGCCGAAGTGCCCACGGACATCGTTTACGATGAAGGGGAACAGGTAATTTTGGGCACGGAATTGAAACCGGGTTCCGCCACTGTGGGCTATGACCAGTTCGGGGCCCCGGCCGTTAATTTGGAGTTGACCCGGACGGGGGCCAGAAAGTTCGACGACTTTGCCAAGCGCAACTTCCACAAGTTCCTGGGCATTTATCTCGACCGGGAACTCATTTCGGCCCCCCGCATCAACGCCCGCCAGTTCGGGGGTAAGGTCATGATTTCCGGCGGGTTCGAAAGCGTCGAAGAGGCCCGCGATTTGATGAACCTGCTTAATGCTGGTTCCTTGCCTGTGCCAGTGGATGTGGTAGAGCAACGAACCGTCAGTGCTACTTTGGGCGAGGACTCCGTCCGGGACAGTTATCGCGCGGGTTTGATTGGCCTGACCGCCGTGGCTGTGTTTATGATTTGTTTTTACAAACTACCCGGGCTTTTGGCCCTCGCGGCCCTGGTGATTTACGGCCTTCTGGTGCTGGCTTGCCTGGTGCTCTTCGAGGCTACCCTGACTCTGCCAGGAATTTTCGGATTCATCCTTTCCATCGGCATGGCAGTAGATGCCAACGTTATCATCTTCGAACGGTTGAAGGAGGAACTGCGAGCGGGTAGGACCCTGCGAGCGGCCGTACAGGCTGGGTTCGACCGGGCCTGGACGGCCATTTTGGACGCCAATGTCACCACCTTGTTGATTACCTTCGTCTTGTATTCCCTGGGCACCGGCCCCATCAAAGGGTTCGCGGTGACCTTGTCCATTGGCATCTTGGCGAGTCTGTTCACGGCCATGATTGTCACTCGGCTCTTTTTGAACCTGGTAGCCCAAACTGCTTGGGGCAGCAACCTGGGGTGGTATCGCACTTGAGTAAGCATTCGAGCATTGAGCGTTCACCTTTGGGCCTAACCCCACCGCTACCCTGAAGTTGGAAGTTAGAGGTTGGAAGGCGAAATCTAATTTCCCATTTCTAACCTTTCACCTTGGCTGAAGGTTGGACGCTTACTGGGGAGGGAGACGTGGAAACAACGCAGAAGAAATTTGACCTGGTTGGAAGGCGGAGGTGGTGGTTTACTCTCTCCGCGGTGGTCATCCTGGCCGGACTGGTGAGGATGTACCTCAACTACCAGCAGACCGGGGAAGCACTCAATTTCGGCATTGACTTTACCGGTGGGGCCCTGTACACCTATCAGACCGCCGAACGGCTGGTGGACGAACCGGTCAAAGTCGTCCGCGAAACGCGGCAACTGCTGCACGAAAAGGGCATCAAAACCTCTAACATTCAGGTTTACGGCCACGACCAATTGCTCATCCGCACCCAGACGGGGGCGGCGGAACCGGCCCGAGCCAACGAATTAGCCAAACGCGAAGCGGAGAAAATCCTGGGGCTGTTACAAAAGAAGTACGGCAAAGTAACCCTGGTGGGCAGTGAACTGGTGGGGCCAGTCATCGGAGCATATTTGAAGCGGACGGCCATAGTGGCTCTGTTATTGGGCTGTGGGCTCATCTTGGGATACATCACCATCCGCTACAACATCGGCGGTTACGGAGGGGGATTCCGTTTCGCGCTGGCAGCAGTGGTAGCTCTCATCCATGACGTGCTGGTGCTGCTCTGCGTGTTCGCCTTCTCCTATACGGAGGTAAATACCCCCTTTGTGGCCGCCGTGCTGACCATTATCGGCTACTCCATTAACGACTCGGTGGTTATCTTCGACCGCATCCGGGAGAACTTGCGCCTTCGGCGCGGCGACCCTTTCGCCGAGGTGGTCAATGACAGTCTGTGGCAAACTATGACCCGGTCCGTCAACACTTCCTTGACCACCATGTTTACCCTGATGGCCCTGTTCATTTTCGGCGGGGCTACTATCAAGGAGTTCTCCCTGGCCCTGTTGGCCGGCATTGTGTCCGGTGCCTACTCCTCTATTTTTACCGCCAGTCCCCTTATTGTGGGGTGGGAATTGCGACGGCCTACCCTGGTCGTCGTTCCCTCCCGCGCTGCCCGACCGGTGCGCCGGCGCAAGAAAAAGGTGGCCCCGGTCGAGGAGCAAATCCCGGCGGTGGAACCACCCCGGCCCCTTTCCCCCGCAGAAGAACCTCCCCTGGTGGAGGAGGTCGCGGCCCCGGCTCCCGAACCACCTCCTACCTCGGCCACCCGCGTGGCTCCGACCGGCGGGAAAGAACAAATAACTCCTTCGCGGCGCAAGAAAAAATCCAAAGCCAAGAAGGGCAAGAAGAAGGGCAAGCGCAAGCGTCGGTACTAAAACTCCACTTATGCAGGTAGTAGCCATCATTCCCGCTCGCTACGAAGCGGAGCGACTGCCGGGCAAGGCGTTAATTGATTTGGCCGGCAAGCCCATGATTCAGCATGTGTACGAACGTACCTGCCAGGCCCGGACCATTGAGGAGGTAATGGTCGCTACCGATGATGACCGCATTCGGGCGGCGGTGGAGGCCTTCGGCGGAAAGGCGGTCCTGACTGCCCGCACTCATCCCTCCGGCACCGACCGGATTGCCGAGGTCGCCCGCCGCCTGACCTGTGATATTGTGGTCAACGTCCAGGGGGACGAACCGCTTATTGAACCCCGCGCCATTGACGCCGCAGTGCAACCGCTGCTGGAGGACCCGGGACTGGTCATGTCCACCTTGAAAGCGGAAATGACGGACCCAGAGGAGATTCAGGACGAGAGTGTGGTCAAGGTGGTGACTGATTTGGAGGACTTCGCCCTTTACTTCTCCCGCTATCCCATCCCCTATTGCCATGAAGGCCAACCCGCCCGGTGGTACAAGCACATCGGCCTTTATGTTTACCGCCGGGAGTTCTTGCTCCTGTATGCCTCTTGGCCGCCCACACCCCTGCAAAACAGCGAGGGTTTGGAGCAGTTGCGGGTGTTGGAGCACGGCTATCGAATTAAAGTGGTGGAGACGCCCTACGCCAGCATCGGCGTGGACACTCCGGCCGACGTAGAACGGGTGCGGGCGATTTTGGCAGGGCCTCAGTGACACACCACCCGGGCACAAAGAACGTCCAACAGGCTCTCCTCGGCCTCGTCTCGCACCTGTTCCACGATGAAAATCTTGTTGGTGGGCGGGCAGTGCCAGACGCGGGCTTCCAATATGAACGGATAGGGTTTCCCCAGTCCCTTCCGCACCGCCCGGCGGAGGCGTTCCCGCAGTTTGCGTTTGGGCCCCCGAAAGGTCACTGCCAAGTGGCCGTGCTCTTCCGTTTCCTCGGCCTCCAAGCGGAAAGCATCCCAGGTCTTACGCTGCTGATAGCGACACCACTCCTCCAGCGGCTCCTCCTTGAGGACCACCTCGGCCAGCCCGTAGCGGCTGAAGGTGAGCGTGCTGCACCCGCGCTCGAAGGAAAGTTGCAGCAGGCCGGTCATCAACTGCTGACCCTTGAGGGAGAAGTCCGAGGGCACTTCACAGAGGAAATCGTAGGCTCCCCACACGTCCCAGCCGCCGGAGGAGTGGTCCTCCAGGCTCAGGAGCACCTGCCGAGCCAACTGGCGGAAGCCCTTCTCGCGCAGGCCCCCGGTGACCTGGGCAATGGTAACTCGCGCGCACTTGGGGCAGTACCAAATCACCCCGTAAGCCTGCCGGTCAGCCCGCCAGGCAAAACATTCGAGGTCTCGCCGCCCCTTTTCCCTTTTGCTGACCAACTTCACCTCCCGCTCGATTTCCAAGTTCAACTTCTGTTTGCGGGCCAACTTGCGCAAATCGCGGAAGTACCTTTCCAGAGTGGCATTCAGGTCTATGCTTTTGCGCTTGCTGGCGTCGAACCATTTGACCTCGACGCGGGGGCCCTGGGACCCATCCAAGCGCAGATAACCCTGCTCCGCGTCCCCCCCGATGCCGGCCAAAACCCACTCGGGGGGGACCTGCAACTTAACGCGCTGCCAACCAATAGTGGTCCAGTCCGAAGTAGCACCCATGGTTTTTTACGGCTTCTTCTCCCTGACGAGTTGGCGAAACGGCAACCCCTCGAACCCCTCAAATCGCTTTCCCACACCAGTTTCAGCCGCCTGGCTTAAGGAAATCAGCCTTCTCCCCCAGAGTTCAAACTCTGGGCTACCTTTACTAAACAACGGAAGTTGGTTCCCTCAGTTTCCCACCCACTTGGTAACCG
>DTZQ01000558.1 GCA_012961305.1 Armatimonadota bacterium
CCGCGTGCGGGGGGATAGAGGGGGGGCATCCTGCAACCTGCATCGAGGTGAGGGCGCGGCGGCTGCTCTCGAGAAACAACGAACTCAACGGCCTCCACGTGCCAGGAGCAACACCCAGTCTGCCTCGCTTGGGGCAGTGAAAGGGCGCTCGGCGCCGCCCCGGACCGGCTGAACTTGGCCTTCCTCTCCCGTGCGGGGGTCGAACCACTGGGCGGAAAACTGCCCGGCGGCGTCGGTCAAGTTCACGGTCACCGTTCCCCCGTTGGGCAGATACACCACGTACACCTCCCCCGGCTTCGCCAGGCAGAAGTTCTCCTCGCTCACCAAGTCGTTGTGCGGCTCCAATTCCCAGTAAGGCAGTTCCTCGAAGAAGGCCCGCAGGTGCCGCAACTGGGCCGGGGCTCGGCCGCGTCCGAGGTGGCCGGTGTAGAACGCGCCATCGAACCAATCGCCGTAGGTCGCGTAGCCTCCGGCCAGGGCGATGGCCCAGTGGCACTTCCGCACCCATTCCACGTGGTGTCCATGCCCCGGCTTGTCCACCGTTCCCTCGTAGCCGTATTCCTCGTTCACGTAGGGCTTGTTCAGGGGCCGATATTTCAAAGCCCAGGCGTTCACCTGTGGGGGGGTGCCGTACTGCTGGGTGATGATGAAATCCGTCCAGTCCGCGTCGCCGTAGAGCCACTCCGCGTAGGCATGGGCCGAGGTGAGCCGGTCGTAAGGGTCCCATTCCTTGACCAATCGCCCCATCTCATTGCCCCAGTCCGTGCCCCGGTACTCGTTGTGCTCGTTGCCCAAATCCCACCACACGTTGGAGAACGCCGCCAGTCGAGCGATGGCATAGCGATAGAACCGCTTTTCGTGCTCCGTCAGGGCCCCGTATTCCTTGGGCAGACCTTGCTTTTCGATGGTGAAAATGCAGGTCGCCACCAGACCCTTCTCCTGCATGTAGGCCACCACCCGCTCCACCTTTTGCCAGTACTCCACGTTGAAGCGGGTGAAGTCGTAGTGGTGCGGTTCCCCCTGCCAAGCGGGGAGCGGGTTCACCTCCCCCGGCGGGGCGCCGTAGTTGGGCATTTTCCACTGTTCCAGTCCCCCCTGGCCGCTGGGCCCGGTGGGGCGCGTGTCCGTGTCCCGCGGGTAGCCAGCCAGCAGGAAGCGGACTTTGGTAAAGCCCCACTCGGCCCAGGTGTCCAGGGCCCGCCGAATTTGCGCCTCGCTGTTGGTTACGTCCAAGAGGTGGTAAGCCGTGTAGCCCAGGTGGTAGAAATGCTGGCCGCTCCCAGCGTACAAGAAGTGGTGCGGATGTTTCGGGCAGGCCACTACCGGGCCGGGATGGTCGCTGGGCTCGCTGAGGAAGCGGCCGGTGAAGACCTCCTGTCCGGCCGGGTCGCGGTACTCCACCCGGTAAGTGTATTCACCCACCTGCTCGGGACAGCAGCGGATTTTGAACCGCGTCCCATCGGCTGCGTCGCAGAAGCCGTCCGCAGCGAAGGGTCCCTCCTTGGGCGGGGTGAAAGTGCCCCGGACGGTGACCTCGGTGAAGGGGTTGTCCGCAACGGGATTGGCCACCTCCAGTGCCAGTTCCCACACCCCGTAGCGGCCCACTCGTTCCGCCACCGGCCGCGCGGTCACCGTTCGGGCCTGAACCGCAGACGTGCTCATCAGCAATAGACCTCCCCATAACGGCAGTCTGTACCTCATGGCTTGTTTTCCTTACCCACCGAAGCCTGTGCGTGGACGCTCTTAGGTCAAATGCACCGCCTCGCCCGTGCGCGAGGATTCGTAGGCTGCCAGGCAGACCTCTACCGTGTGCTTGCCTTCCTCGGGCGTGACCGGCGGGGTAGTGTCTTGCACAATGCTGTCAATGAGGTCCTCCGTCTCCTCCCGCAGGAAGGAGTGAACGGGGTCAGCCTCTTCTCCGCTCAGTTCTAACACCGTCTCCCAGCCCCCGTCCCGTCGGAGCATCACCCGCTGGTAGGGCCGCAGAATCATCAGCCCCTTCTCGCCCACGATTTCGTTTACCTCGTGGAACTCCGGGAAGGGTGGCCAAGCCGACAACTCCGGGGGCATGGAGCACAACTCCCACAGGGTGGTGTAGGCACCGTTCTCGAAGCGAATGAACAGCGCGCCGCACTTTTCGATGGGGCTTTCTGACCAGGGGTTGCCGAACTGGGCAAAGACGCTTTTGGCCCGTGAGCCGACCAGCCAAAGGGTCATGTCCAACTGGTGGCAGCCGTAGCCCAAGAAGAACCCCACGCTCAGTTGAGGGTCCGACATCCAATGGCCGGGCCGCTCGCCGAAGCCGCGGGCATCGTGACAGAAGGTCTGCCGCATCATCAGAATAGGCCCAATTTCCCCCGCGTCCAGCAGTTCTTTGGCTTTGCGAACCAGCGGGAAGTAGCGCCGGGAATGGGCCACCATGAGTTTAACCCTGTTTCGCTGCGCGGCCTCAATCATGCGGTCGCAGTCCTCAACGGTGGTGGCCATGGGCTTTTCCACCAGCACGTGCTTACCCTGGTCCAGGGCTGCAATGCTGTATTGGGCATGGAAGCCGTGGGGACAGGCCACGATGACCAAATCCAAGTCCGGGGCCGCGCAGAGGCTTTCCACACTCTCCTCCAGGCGCAGGCCGAACCTCTCCGCGTAGGCCGGCGCCCGACTGCCCCCGGCCACGGCTACCAGTTCCGCCTTGGTCGAGTTCTGCAGGGCCACTCCGTAGCGGCTGGCCCATCCCCCCGAACCGATAATCCCTACGCGCATTTTCTCTCCCATCGTGAACCTCCTTTCCCTCCTATTTTACCCCCTTCCCGCGGGCTTGTCAACTGAGGCCAGGGCCAGTATAATGGGGTGGAGAGGAGGCAGCCACCAAGTCGCCGTCGAAGCCACCTCACCGTTCATCCCCCTCTGCTCACCGCTGAGGTCCGAGGAGGGGTCGCAGTGGCTGCCCTCTGGGACGAAGGGAGGTGGCGTCTTTCTGGGGGGTAGGGTAGGCTTAGGAGATGAACTTAAAGAGTTTCGCGCAGGTGTAAGGGGAGCCATCGAACTGCCACCAGCGGCGAAGGAGAAGGCAAAGGCGGACTTTTCGTTTTTCCTGCGGCTGGTAAGCGATACTCCAGCGGGCTTCGCCGCTACGACCCCAACCACCTCTACTTAGGCTGCCGCTTTGCCCAGGCGCCGCGAGAGGTGTAGAGGTGGCAGGGAGGTTCTGCAATGGAGGTCGAGGACAAGGCTCAAGCGGGCAGATTTACGAACTGCTCATCGGGAGAGGTCACAAAATGTCGGCAATGCTGCGGCTGCCGCCTCCCTCGCCTTCCTCGCTGCCTTCTCCTTCCAATTCCCCGCTTTCGGCCATTTCTTCGATGACCTGGTCGAAATCCTCGCCCAAGTCTTCGCCCATGGCCCTGCCCATTTTCTTCGCCCACTTGACAATGCTGCGGGGGTCGTTTTCGTCCACGTCGCCGAAGTCCAGGTTATCCACCAAACTCTCAAACACCTCTTCCTCGGAGCGCAAGCGGGCCACCCGCGAAATCAGTTTCTTCAGGTTGGTTCCCCCACAGCGGGGACAAAGGGGGTCTCCCATCCCGGCTATGACCCCGTGCAAGTGGGCGAACTTGCGCCCGCAGTCTAAGCACCTATATTCATAAATGGGCATGGTCAATCTCCTTTTTGTTCCTTCCCGTTTTCTTGTTTTCCTCCTTCCACCTCCTCCACCTCTCCCACCATTCTTGCTTCTTCCTGCACGAAGGCACACACCTGATTTCGTCCCTGGTCTTTGGCCTGGCGAAGGGCGGTGTATGCTCCTTCCAACAGGGTATTGGCGTCGCGGGCATCGTCCGGGTAACAGCACACTCCGATGCTGACCGTGAGGTAACCCAAAGGCTGTGAGGTAGCGTAAGGAAACAGGTGGTTGGCCACGCGAGAGTTAATGCGCTGGGCTACGCGCAGGGCTCCTTCCAAGTGGGTTTCGGGCATGAGGATGCCGAACTCCTCATGGCCGATACGGGCCAAGAGGTCAATTTCTCGGATTTCTTCTCGCATGATTTGTCCCAGCCGCACCAGCACCACGTCACCTGCCTGTCGTCCGTTGCGTTCATTGTACTGCCGAAACCAGTCAATATCCGCAATCAGCAGGGAGAGGGGATGCTTGTATCGGCGGGCGCGGCCAATTTCGGCTTCCAGCCGCTCTTGGAAATAGCGGAAATTGTACAATCCAGTGAGGCTGTCGGTCATCAGGAGGCGTTGGAGTTGCTCGTTAAGGCGGGCACTTTCCAGGGCCATGGCTGCCTGTTGGGTGTAATGCTCCAGCAACTCCTGCTCGGCGACAGTAAAAGGCCCCTGGGCTTCTTCTCGCAGGAAACACAGAACTCCAATGCTCACCTGGCCGAAAATCAGCGGCAGGATCAACGCCCGTATCCACTCCTCATGTTCCGCCACCCAGGGTCCCAAAGCCGACACCTCTTGCCGTCCCTCTAACACTAAGGTCTGCTGCTGGAGGAAGGCCTGACTGATGGGGTCATTGCCTACTGGGTGCTGGTACTCCAACACCTCATAGGGCTTCAAGTAGCATCCCCCTTTGCCTCTAAGCATACCATTTTCGGCCAGGGCTACCAGTACTGCCTGAGCCGGCACTAAATCCACGGCTTGGCCGGCGACCACGTCGGCTATCCGGTCGGCGGTGGGCGGCCGTCCTTCCCGCTGTCCTTCCGTGTGCAAGGCATAAAGGTTGGCTAACATTTCTTGCAGCCGTACCTCTTGCGGGGTTACTTCTGCTTGCTCTCCTTGCTGGATGACACGTTGAATGGTGGCAGCCAGTTCTTCCTTCGGCACCGGAAGTACTATGTAATCGGCTACCCCCGCTCGTAGGAGGGGCATTACAGCCCCGACGGGCAAATCTGGCCCCCCCACCAAGATAGGGCGCCCTGTACGCCGCCCTTGGAGGGCTTCCACTTCTGCCAAAGCCCTTTCTCTTTCCTCCGGCCCCTCCGCTATTAACAGCAAGATGGCCTGAACCTCAGGGGGTATTTCGCGGGGTAACTCGGTCACCTCGGGGTATTCCTGAACCTCATGCTCCGCTTCCACCAGCAAATCACGGAGTTGTCCCCGCGTTGTTTCATTCCCCCCTACCAACCATACCTTTGTACCAGCCATAATCATCCCTCACTTTCCAAGGCCACACCTCTCCCACCG